>JAFTOC010000025.1 GCA_017451585.1 Clostridia bacterium | reverse complement strand
GCCGTGAGGGCCGCGCGGTCCTCCGCCCGGTCTGTGCCCCGGCCCGCCAAAGCCTCCGGGACCTCGTCCTCCGCCACCGCGAGGACCTCCGAAGCCACCTCCGGGTCTACCTCCGCCGCCGCCACCGCGAGGGCCTCCGCCGGGACCTGCCAATACGATATTTTCACCTTTCATCTGCATCGTTCCTTTCTTCATTGGCGAAAATCCACCCAATCTTGTGATTGCATTTTAGCACACAATCATTTGATTGTCAATAGACAACCACCATTGTTTACATTTTGTTCATGATTATTCTGAAAAATTCAAGCCCCGCAAGCATTTGCGGGGCTTGAATAGAGGTTTTTAGGAGATCCAAGCCCCCTTTTCTCGAAAAGGGGGCTTGGCGGAGTCCGAGGCAGAGCCTCGGAGCATTATTTCTTTTCAATATATCCCTTAGCGCACAGCAGCTCGGCGATCTCGACGGCGCCGCCGGCGGCACCGCGCAGGGTGTTGTGAGAGAGTCCGACGAACTTGTAATCGAAGGCGGAATCCTCTCTCAATCTGCCGATAGAGATGCCCATACCGCCGTAGAGATCACGGTCGAGGGCGGCTTGGGGACGATTATCTTCCTCGAAATAGGTGAGGAACTTTTCGGGTGCAGAGGGCAGACCCAGTTTCTGCGGCTCGCCGACGTAGCTGTTCCAGCGATCCAGGATCTCTTCCTTGGTGGGCTTTTTCTTGAAGTTCACGAACACAGCCGCAGTGTGACCGTCGGAAACGGGAACACGGATGCACTGGGTGGTGATCAGAGGAGCGTCAGCCTTGACGACCACGCCGTCTTCAACCTTGCCCCAAATGCGCAGGGGCTCCTGCTCGCTCTTCTCTTCCTCACCGCCGATATAGGGGATCACGTTATCGATCATCTCAGGCCATTCACGGAAGGTCTTACCCGCGCCGGAGATCGCCTGATAGGTGGTGGCGACCACGAGGGTAGGCTCAAATTCCAGCAGAGCGGTCAGGGCGGGGACGTAGCTTTGGATGGAGCAGTTGGGTTTGGCAGCGATAAAGCCGTGCTTAGTGCCCAGCCGTGCGCGCTGATGCTCGATCACGGAAAGATGCTCGGGGTTGATCTCGGGGATCACCATAGGTACGTCGGGCGTCCAGCGGTTGGCGCTGTTGTTGGAGACTACGGGAATTTCCGCCTTGGCGTAAGCCTCCTCTAACGCAAGGATCTCATCCTTTTTCATATTCACGGCGCAGAAGACGAAATCCACCAAAGGCTTTACTGCCTCGATATCCTCGGAATTCATCACGGTCATTTCGCCGTACTTGGCACAAAGAGGAGCAGACATCTTCCAGCGTCCCTCGACTGCCTCGGCATACGCCTTTCCGGCGGTGCGGGGGCTGGCAAGAAGCGCAGTTACTTCAAACCAGGGATGATTTTCAAGCAGGGTCAGAAAGCGCTGACCCACCATTCCCGTGGCGCCGATGACGCCAACTCTGTATTTTTGATTCAAAATGTTCACCTCAAAACAAATTATCGTCGTATTTCCCACATTCAAGCGAAATAATTTTGATTTTTATCGGGAAATTTGTTCGTTCACAGAAAAAAACGATAGGTTCATTATATCATTGAATCGTATTTTTGTCAATCCCTTTTTTTCGTTCGTAAAAAGAATATTTCACAAAAAATCTTCTTTTTTTCTCTGTAATCTTGACAAGCGGAAAAATCTGTGGCATAATAATACTAAATGGGAAATTATCGGAGGAAATATGGCAAACAGTATGACCGCATTCGGCAGAGCTGCCGGAACTATCCACAACAAAAACATCACGGTAGAGCTGAAGAGCGTCAACAGCCGTTACCTGGATCCTACCGTCAAGATCTCCCGCCCCTACTCTTTTTTGGAAGAGAAGGTCAAGGCGAAGCTGTCCTCCGCAATGACTCGGGGCAAGGTAGAGATCTACGTCGGCATTGAGCAGATCGGTTCCCCCGACACCCATCTGGCGCTGGATCGCCCTTATCTGGAAAATTACCTTGCAGTGTTGAACACGCTGAAGGAACGCTACAATCTGCGGGACGACATTTCGGTCATGCAGGTGGCGCAGAACAAGGAGATCTTCACCGTAGAACGTCCCGAGGTGGACATGGAAGCCGTTTGGGCGGAAGTAGTTCCCTTTTTGGACGAGGCAATCGCGGGATTCCAGGCACAGCGCGCCGCCGAGGGCGAGCGACTGAAGGCCGACCTGATGCAGAAAAAAGCCCATCTGATGGAGCTGGTCACCGTGGTTGCCGAGGCAAGCCGCCGATCGGTAGAGACCTATCACGACAGATTCGTGGCGCGGATCCGCCAGATCATCGGTGATCTGTCCGTAGAGATCGACGAGAGCCGCATCCTCACCGAATGCGCTATCTACACCGACAAGGTCGCCATCGACGAGGAGCTGGTGCGCCTCTCCTCGCACTTCGTGACCTTCGACGAGATCTTTGAATCCACCGAACCCATCGGCAGAAAGCTGGACTTTCTCCTGCAGGAGATGAACCGCGAGACCAATACCATCGGCTCCAAGTGCATCGACGCAGACATCGCCAAAGTGGTGGTGGAAATGAAGAGCGAGCTGGAAAAGATCCGCGAACAGATTCAGAATTTGGAGTAAGGAGCTACCATGGCTGCAAAATTCATCAACGTCGGCTACGGCAATCTGGTGGCGGCAAACAGAATCGTTTCGGTAGCATCCCCCGACGCCGCGCCCATCAAGCGAATGGTGCAGGACGCCAGAGACGCAGGCTGTCTCATCGACGTGTCCTGCGGTAAAAAGACCCGCTCGGTGATCGTCACCGACAGCCGTCACGTGATCATATCGTCTCTGGAGCCCGGGGCACTGGAGATGCTGTTAAATCAAGATAGTTAAAATTTGGAGGAATTATGGACTTAACGGACAAAGGCATATTACTGGTGATCTCCGGTCCCGCCGGTACGGGCAAGGGCACGGTGGTCAGCAATATTCTGGCACGGTCGGATGATTACGCGCTGTCGGTCTCCGCAACCACCCGCGCCCCTCGCAAGGGTGAGGTGGACGGCGTGCAGTATCACTTCGTGACCAGAGCACAGTTTGAGCAGAAGATCGAGGACGGTCAGATGCTGGAATATGCCGAATACGTCGGAAATTATTACGGCACCCCCCGTGAACGGGTAGATGCTATGCTGGAGGAAGGCATCAACGTCATTCTGGAGATCGAAGTGGTCGGCGCGATGAAGATCAAGAAATTGGTTCCCGACGCCGTTACCGTTCTTCTGTTGCCTCCCGATTACAAAACTCTGGAAGCCCGCCTGCGCGGCAGAGGCACCAACACCGAGGATGATATCCTCAAGCGTTTGGAGCAAGCAAAGCGCGAGGTCGGCAATTTCGCAAGCTACGATTACATCGTGATCAACGAGGACGGTGCCAGCGACGAGGCTGCTTTGCAAATCATTTCCATCGTAGATGCCGAAAAGCATCGCACCGCCCGCAATCTTCACATTCCTGTCGATTTTATGGCAGACTAAATTCGCATATACACAAGGAGTACACTATTATGATCAAACCCTCTGTTGAAGAACTCACCCAAGGTAAATATAACCGCTTTACGCTGGTACTGGCTACCGCCAAGAGCGCCCGTATGGTCACCGACGAGTACATCGCTCAGCGCGAGAAGGCTGAGCAGATGCTTCTGCGCAAGGAGACCGACAAGCCCCTCTCCGCCCTGATTCCTAAGGAATATCGGGATGATAAGGCGGTAAAGACCGCTATCCGTCGTCTGTACGAAGGGGATTACATCATTTCCAACGCCCCTAATTCCGACGGCACCGTTAAGGACGACGCCGCGGCTGAAGAGACTGCGGAAACCGTCGCTGACTGAGGTCTGCATTTCTGAACGATTCGGATCCTACGGTCCGAATCGTTGTTTTTCATCCGTCAAACCGTTTGAAAGGAGGTATCGCCATGGCATTTCTCACCGCACGGGTCTATCTGATGGGAACCACCTACGCCATCGATCACCCGTATGAATATTATATTCCCCCCGAGCTTGTGGGGCGCGTTCGTTCGGGACAGATCGTGCTGGTTCCTTTCGGCAAGGCGAACCGTAAGATGACCGCCGTAGTCTGGGGGATCGGTTCTGTGGAAGAGATCGACCGATACAAGCCGCTTCTGTCGGTAAGAGAGGATATTTCCCTCACCGAAGAAGAGATGCGGCTGGCACTGTTCATCAAAGAGCAGACCTTCTGCACGGTAGGGGACGCCATTCGCACGATGCTTCCGCCCGCCGCACTCACGCCCGTGGCAGAGCGATACTATCCGCTGAAGGAGGCGGCGGAATCCGCTTCTCTTCCGCCTGCGGTACGCTTCGTTTTCGCCGATATTCTCCGCACGCCGGGCATCGGCTTTGAGACGCTCAAAGCAAGCTACGGCGACGAGGTCTCGGGAATCCTGAGCACGCTGACCAAGGACGGCTACATCGACCGGCAAACGAAGCTCAAGGAAGCCACCAATATCGTCTACGAGGAGATCCTTACCCCGACCGATGACACAGAGCGGATCGAAGCCGCCAAATCGGGCAAGGGCAGACTGAAGGGCGAGCGACAGTTAGCACTCCTGACCTATCTGGAGCAGAACGGCAGCGTGCCCTTCTCGGTAGTCAAGCAGGAGTTGAAGATCACCTCCGCGCAGGTAAAAGCCCTGAAGGATCGGCGGCTGATTACCGTCAAACGGCAGGAATTACACCGCAATCCCTATAAGACCGCCGGCACTGCCCAAGCACCCGAGGTGAGTCTGACCGAGGAACAGGCGAGTGCGCTTTCTACCATCCAGGAGCAACTATCCTCCGGAGAACCGCGAGCAGTTCTGCTTCACGGCATCACGGGCAGCGGCAAGACCATGGTCATCAAAGCCGCCATCGACCGCGTACTGGAGGCGGGACGGCAGGTGATCCTGCTGATTCCCGAGATCGCGCTGACTCCACAGACCGTCTCCATCTTCTGTTCTTTCTACAAGGATCGGGTGGCGGTGATCCATTCGGGGCTGTCTCAGGGCGAGCGGTTCGATGCTTGGCGGAAGATCCGCGCGGGCGAGATCGATCTCTGCATCGGCACCCGTTCGGCAGTTTTCGCTCCCTTCCCGAACCTCGGTATGATCGTACTGGACGAGGAACACGAGCACACCTACAAATCCGAGCAGTCTCCCCGCTATCACGCCCGGGACATTGCGCGATTCCGATGCAACTATCACAAATCACTGATGCTCCTTGCCTCGGCAACACCGTCGGTAGAGAGCTATTACAAAGCCAAACAAGGCAAATACACACTGGTGGAGTTGAAGGGACGATTTGGCGGCGCCAATCTCCCCGAAACGGTGATCTGCGATCTGCGGCTGGACAGTCAGAACGGCACGCCCTCTCCCGTAGGCAGTATTCTTGCCGACGGATTGGCACAGACGCTTGCCAACGGCGAGCAATCCATTCTCTTCGTCAATCGGCGGGGATATAACAATTTTCTCTCCTGCCCGCTCTGCGGAAAGGTAGTGCTCTGCCCGCACTGCTCGGTGTCGCTGACCCGCCACAATCGGGATCGCCATCATCGAGCGCCCTATCTGAGCTGTCACTACTGCGGCTATCAGGAAAGCGTCCCCACCAAATGCCCCGAATGCGGCGCGGATTCCTTCCAATACATGGGATTCGGCACCCAAAAGGCGGAGGAAGAGATCAGTGAGCGTTTTCCCGAAGCGAAGATCCTTCGGATGGACGCCGACACGACTTCGGCGAAATTCTCCTACGATCAGATGCTGGAGGATTTTCGCGGCGGCAGGTCCGACATTCTCATCGGCACGCAAATGGTGACCAAGGGGCACGATTTCCCCCGTGTCACGCTGGTGGGCGTGTTGTCTGCGGACAATTCGCTCTACACCGACGATTACAGAGCCAACGAGCGCACCTTCGCACTGCTCACCCAGGTAGTGGGACGGGCGGGACGCGGCGAGACTCCCGGCAGAGCCATCATTCAGACCTATTCCCCCGATCATCCCGTTCTGCTGATGGCGGCAACGCAGGACTACGTCAGCTTCTACGAGCGGGAAATCGCACTCCGCAAAGCACTGACCTTCCCGCCCTACTGCGATTTAGCTCTGCTTACCCTCGCCTGCCCTGACGAAGGAATGCTGCAAAACACCACCGTCACGCTGGCAAATCGGCTGAAGGAGCTGCTTTCGGGCGATTACAAGGACGTACCGATGGTGGTCTTCGGACCCTTTGAGGCTCCCGTGTACAAGGTCAACGAGACTTATCGGATGCGGATGATCTTAAAATGTAAAAACAATCAGCGCACCCGCGCGTTGCTTTCTCAGCTGCTTCGGGAGTTTTCCGGAAGCAGTGCAAAAAAAGTTACTATGACCGTGGATCTCAATCCCGCCACGGTCTAACGACGAAAGGAGATATTCTCATGGCTATTTTGAAAATTCTCACCGACGAAGATCCTATTCTTCGGAAAACCTCTCGCAAAGTGGACGCGATCACTCCCCGTATTCTGATCCTGCTGGACGATATGATCGCGACTCTCCACAAATCCGGCGGCGTCGGGCTTGCCGCTCCCCAGGTGGGCGTGCTCCGCCGCGTGGTGGTCGTCGAGACCGAGCCCGGCAATCTCATTGAACTGATCAATCCCGTGATCGTAGAACAAAGCGGCTCCCAGACCGGTCAGGAGGGCTGTCTCTCTCTGCCCGGCAGATGGGGCATCTGCACCCGTCCCGACACGGTGACCGTAGAGGCGACCAACCGCTGCGGCGAGCGCTTCCGCGTCACCGGAACCGGACTTACCGCCCGTTGCTTCTGTCACGAGCTGGATCATTTAGACGGCATCCTCTACCCCGACGTAGCAGACCGTATGCTCACCCGTGCCGAGATTGAGGAAATGATGGAGGCAGACGACTGATGCGCGTCCTCTTTATGGGAACTCCCGATTTCGCCATTCCCGCTCTCCGCGCGCTGGCATCGGCGCACGAGGTGGTCTGCGTCGTCTCCCAGCCCGACAAACCTAAGGGGCGTGGAATGCAACTGCATCCCACTCCCGTGAAGTCGGCGGCGCAAGAGTTGGGCATTGAAGTCCGTCAGCCCGTAACGCTGAAGGACGGTGCGTTCCTGCCCGATCTGGAGGGGCTTCGCCCCGACGTCATCGTAGTGGTGGCATACGGCAAGATCTTACCCGAGTACGTGTTAAACTTTCCCAAATTCGGCTGTATTAACATCCACGGCTCACTTCTCCCCGCTTACCGCGGTGCGGCACCCATGCAGCGCGCCATCATGGACGGCAACCGAGTCACCGGCATCACCACCATGCAGATGGCAAAGGGGCTGGACACCGGCGATATGCTGGAGATCGCCGAGGTGGAGATCGCCGAGAACGACAATTTCGAGGTCATTCACGACAAACTCGCACAGGCGGGCGCCGACCTGATCCTCTCTACCCTTGCGGGACTGGAAGCGGGAACGATCACCCCCGTCAAACAGGACGACAGTCTTGCCACCTACGCGGCGAAGATCGAGAAGTCCGACTGCGTGCTGGACTTCACCCGCTCGGCAGAGGAGCTTCACGATCAGATTCGCGGGCTCTCCCCGATCCCGCTGGCGTTTACCAAGCTGAACGGCAAGCTGCTGAAGATCGTGACCTCCAAGGTCTCCCCCGAATCCTCCACCAAAGCCCCCGGCACCGTTCTGTCCATCGACAAGGGTGTGATCGCCGTAGCCACCGGCGACGGCATCCTCCACATCACCGATGTCCTCCCCGAAGGCAAGGGCAGAATGTCTGCCGCCGCTTTCGTGAACGGCAAAAAAATCGCCGTGGGCGACGTGTTGGGGAATTAAATGTATTTGAGGCTCCGCCTCAAACTCCGCCCGCTTTCTTTCAAGAAAGCGGGGCAAAGAACTTTTATAAAAGCGCGACAAATACTTGCCGCGCAGTTGAAATTCTTGACTGAGCATCGCAGGGCAAGTATTTGCCCTGCTTTCCCAAAATTTTGGAGTTCCAAAAACCTTTTCTAAAAGGTTCTTGGCAGGGTTCGGGGCAGCGCCCCGAAAAGGAGTTCACCATGCCCACCAACATCCGCGAAGTGGCGTACAAGCTACTCACCCGCATAGAAAAAGAAAAAAAATTCGCCGCCCTTGCGTTGGATGCCGAGGTGGAGCGGGGATCTTACTCCGACGAGGAGCGGGCTTTCCTCACCGCTCTCACCTACGGAACCGTAGAACGGCAATTGTCGCTGGATCATCTGATCTCCCACTACACGGGCAAAGCCATCGGACGGCTGGATCTGCCCGTGGTAATCCTCCTGCGGCTGGGAATGTATCAGATCCTCTACATGGATCGCATTCCCGACAGTGCGGCGGTGAACGAGACGGTGAAGCTGGCTGCTCGCTACGCCGCACGGACGAAAGGGCTGATCAACGCTATCCTGCGGCGCACGGTGCGGGAGAAGGGCGATCTCCCCTTCCCTGCGGGCAACTCCCCCGAGGCGCTTTCGGTGCGCCACTCTATCCCGCTGTGGATTCTACAGTCGTGGCAGAAGGACTATCCCGACAAACTGGAATCCCTCTGTGAGGCGGTAAACGTGACCGCTCCGCTGACGCTGCGGGTGAACACGCTGAAAACTACCCGTGATGCGCTGGGAGCGACCCTTCCCTGCAAGTGGGAGACGGTTGACGGTCTGGAAAATGCCATTCGGCTCACCGAAAACTGTCCCGTGTCCTCGCTGACCGCGCTTTCCACAGGCGAATGCTTCGTGCAGGATGCCGCTTCCCAGACGGCGGCAGTCATCCTCGACGCCAAGCCCGGGATGAAGGTTGCCGACGTGTGTGCCTGCCCGGGCGGAAAGTCGTTTTCCATTGCGCTTTCTATGGAGAATCGGGGCAAAATCCACTCCTTCGATCTGCACGAGAGCAAACTCCCGCTGATCACCGACGGTGCCAAGCGTCTGGGGATCGACATCATCGAGGCGAAAGCCCACGATTCGTCAAACACGCTCCCGGAGCTGGTGGGTAAGATGGATCGGGTGCTCTGCGACGTGCCTTGCTCGGGACTGGGTGTGCTATCCAAGAAGAGCGATCTGCGCTACAAGGAAAAGACCGCTGTGGAAGCGCTTCCCCCTCTGCAGGCGGCGATCATGGAAGCCTCCGCGCCCTATGTGAAGGTAGGCGGCGTGCTGATCTACTCCACCTGCACGCTGAAGAGAGCCGAGAACGAGGACGTGGTGGTGGGATTCCTCGCCGCACATCCCGAGTTTGAGGCGGTAGCGATTGAGGAGTGCGGACATAGCGCACCCGATGGAATGCTCACGCTCTTCCCCGACGGCAAGGGGAGCGATGGGTTCTTTATCGCGAAAATGAGACGCGTCCGCTGAGTAGTGTTGAGCTATAGCAGAAAGCATCTCCAACACCAAGAATCAGCGGCAAAATTGAATTTAGCCATCACGTTTTCGTGGTGGCTTTTTTGTGTGCAGAAAGCAAAGAAGTAGCCCCGCACGAGGCGGGGCGACTAGTTATTTGTCTTTTGATACATTGATGAACTGAGATACCTCATACTTCTTTTTATTGAGTATATACATCGTAGCCAGCAACATGTGCGCCACAATGCCACAATGTCCGCTAATCATATATCCTTTGTATTCCGGTGGATTATCCTCACTAAATTCAATAATGCGATTCTCAATAAACAATAGCAGCAATTCATTTAAACGAGATAATTCAATGTTGGCTTTTTCAATCAATGTTTGCTTTGGCGTTGGTGTATCACAGCGCAAAGCTAAGATCAGTTTTTGTCCTTCTTCGCTACAAAGTGCTTGCATTACCTCTACAGTGCTTTGATCAAAAGAAGAAAGTTGATTTATAAGTGACGATTTAATAACACAGGCTATGCCTTGATCATCCCAAATTTTTGTTCCGAATGAGCCGTTAATTCTAAGATTTCCTCGCTTCTTGCTTTGCTCTTGCTTATCTCGATTGCCGACTTCAGCAAAATATATACACTTCCACATTTTCCAAAGATCTTCTCCAAGCTCTTGACGGAGATTGCTATTATAGCGGTCATAGTTCGCCATTGACCAAACAAATTCTGTCGCAAGCTGCTCGATCTTACTTGACACAGTGTCAAGATCACCACTTGATTCAGTTTCGAGAAGAACATCTGCTGAGATTTTGTAAACATCACTAATAGCCTTCAGATTAAAGCAATCGGGCAAACAATCTCCAGCCTCCCATTTTGAGATTGCCTGCGGAGAAACACCTACCTTTTCTGCAACCTCTTCTTGCGTCATACCAAGCTTCTTTCTATGATTACGAAGCTTTTCACCAAATATTATTTGATCTAACATATTCTTTCCTCCAAGATTTTTTGAGATAGCTATCTTGTGAGCATATTATATCATGGAAAAATACAACTTGCAATAGTAAATATGTTGAGTTTTATTCTATAAATTCTACGTCAGGTTGAATATTCTGCTTTCCAAACGCTTGCGTCTGGGGCAAGCATAGCGCGTGGCAGTCCACTGCGCAAAATCGGGCAGAAACCCGAACCCACTATTGTAAAGATAAATGTTATATCGTAGGGCGGTGGCTTGTTGCCGCCAAAAAAACGCCTTTATTAAATCAAAAACGGACGACCGATGGTCGCCCCTACAAAATGATATATAGCTTTTTGAAAACGAAGCGGCGGGAGCAAGCCCCCGCCCTACGCTATTTTGTTGAGCTCTGCTCTAAAAATGCATAGCCGAAGGGAGGATTTCTGTTATTTTCGGAACCATCCGCGCTTGCGGTTCGGTTGATGCAGATCCCATACATGGGCGAGATAGGTCTTTCCGTAGTGTCTTTCAAAGTTTCGAAGGAATCCAAGGGGAACTCTTTCAAAAGCTCCCCTTAGCGTTCCCTTCTATCATCCTCGCCGCTTTCAAAATGGCGATCTGCGTTTTTCCGTCGGTGATCTCACCTGCCATAACCATATCCACCAGCTCGGACAGCGGATACCGCTCAATCTCCAAAAATTCGTCCTCGTCGAGATGCTGTTTGCCGCCGTGAAGACCGCGGGCAAGGTAGATGTAGATCACCTCGGAGAGGATGGCGGGGGAGGAATAGTCCACGTGGAGGGGGATGATCTCGTCGGCAGTGTAGCCCGTTTCCTCGGACAGCTCGCGCTTCACCGCTTCCAGCGGATCTTCGCCCATCTCCAGCTTGCCTGCGGGGATCTCCAGCGTCACGCATCCCACGCCGTAGCGATACTGGCGCACCATAGTCACCGTGCCGTCCTCGTCAATGGGGAGCACGCACACGCCGCCCGAGTGGCAGACCACGTCGCGGCGCACCTGGGTACCGTCAGGCAGTTCGGCTTTGCACACCGCTACGTCGAAGATTTTTCCCTTGAAAGGATATTCTCGGGACAGTTCTTTTTCAAAAAGCTTATTTTCCATAGATTCACCGCTCCTGTCTGTTTTTCTCTATTATAACGGAAATGCGGAAAAATTGCAAGTCCTGCGGTATCCGTCGTATTGCAATTTTCTCGGATTTATGGTAAAATAATAAAAAACGAACGGAAAGGATGTTGACTATGAAACCGTCACTTCAAACCATTGGGCTGATCCTTGCCCTGCTGACTGTCTGCGGACTGCTTGTCGCCTGCGGAGAAACCTCCGTTCCTCCCTCCGAACCGCCTGTATTCGCCATTACCGAGGACTTCGTCATCACCCGTCCCACCCGCGGTACCGACGCAGAGCTGGAAAGTGCCCGCGCAGTTCGGGACGCGCTGTCTGCCCTGGGGCTGACCGTCCGCGTCAGTGAGGATTTTTACACCGATGAAGCGGAGATCCCCCAAAACGAGATCCTGATCGGCGCGACCAACCGCGAGGCATCGCAAACCGTTACCGAAGGACTGGCAGAGAACGAATACGCCATCCGCGTACACGGCAGCGAGGAGGACGGCTACAAGATCGTTATCGCCGCCAAGGGAGACCGTGCGATTTCCGAGGTAGTGGAGTATTTTATTGCCACCTATCTGACCTCTGCCGCGCAGAACAGCTTCTCTGCTTCCCTTCAATATAACGGCAAATTTGAGTTTCCCTGCGCCGGCGTGACGGTTAGTGACCACAACATTTCCATTGGCGATTACACCATCGTGTATGCCAAGGAGGGCGTTACCAGCCCCGTGGATCCCAACTATCAGACCTTCATCCAGACCGCAAAGTACAAGGATACCGCCGAGGCGCTGGCTAATCTGATCGAAGACGCTTCGGGCGTGCGCCCGAAGGTAGTTCCCGGCACCGAGACCGTTGCAGAGGACAGCCCCAAGATCCTGTTCGGCAAAACCGATTATTCCGAGGACGATGCATATTATACCAAGGTATTTGACGAAGTCGGTACATATACCGCAGAGCTTACCGCCGACGGCACTATCGTGCTGGCAGGTGACAACGCCTGCGCCGCATACGCCGCAGGCGAAGCGTTGGTGGACGCTCTCTGCACTGCCAAGACCCGGCTGACCGAGCTGAACGTGTCGGCAACCAAGGATCTGATCAAAGTCGCTTGCATCGGTGACAGCATCACCCACGGCACTACCTCCGACGACGAGTCGGCGTACAACTATCCCGTCTACCTTCAGCGGATGCTGGGCTACGACTATTATGTAGAGAAGTACGGCGCCCCCGGCTTCTCGCTGACCTCCACCGATACCTTCTCCTACATGAGTTATTCCGCCATGTACAAGGGCAGTCAGGACGCTAAGCCCGACGTGGTCATCATCATGCTGGGCACCAACGATTGCAATCCCTTTGACGATTACAAGGATTGGTCGAACCCCAGCCGCGCTACTGCATTCCAAAAGAGCGCTACCACTATGATCGACGCATACAAGCGCGCCAACCGTAATGTGCAGATCTATCTGATGACCCCTCCCACCGTTCCGCAGAACGCCGATTGGGCGAGCAACGTGAAGAATTACGCCGTTCCGCTGATCACCGAGGTGGCAGAAGCCAAGGGCTGTAATCTGATCGACATCTACTCCTGGTCGCTGAAGAACACGTCGGTATTTGCCGGCGACGGTCTGCATCCCAAGAATGAGACCTACGAAGATCTCGCCGAGGCGGTTTACGACGGGCTGAAGGACACGATCCGGAAGCCGTAACCTTCTATCAAAAAAGCATTCCCGACGGGAATGCTTTTTTGATAGAATTTATTCAAAGCGCGTGGGATCGATGGTCGGTCTGCCGATCACGGGCTGAACGCCAACCTCATTGAAAGGCGCGTAAGGATCGATCTCGTCCGCATAGGGAGGATCAAACAAAATGGGCTCGCCCGGTCTGTGACGGGGCGACGGAAGATCCCGCGGCTGACGGGGATCCTCCTTCCCCGGAAGATCGGTGATCACCGCATCGGTCTGACCGCTTGGCTGACTCCCCCTGCCGGGGAATTCGTCCTTTTCTGATTTTCTGTTCAATTCCGAGTTGTGCATATTCTTTTCCTTTCGATTGGAGTCGATCTTATTCTTCCCCGAAATCCAAAGAATATACCCGAAATAATCACCCGAAGATCCTGCGGATTCAATCCGCCTCGGACAATGCTTGCTTCATAAGATCTGAAAAATAATCTTTCGTAATCGCGTTCAGCAGATGAACATGGCGTCGCCGAAGGAGAAGAAGCGGTATTCTTCCCGAATGGCTTCTTCGTACGCCTGCATCATAAATTCCCGGGAGGACAGCGCGGATACCAGCATCAGCAGAGTGGACTCGGGCAGGTGAAAGTTGGTGATCAGCGCGTCCACCGCCTTGAATCGATAGCCCGGATAGATGAAAATCTGGGTATCGTCGTGCATGGCGTGAACGACGCCATTCTCATCGGAGGCGCTCTCCAGCACCCGGCTGGAGGTAGTACCCACCGCCACGATCCGTCCGCCGTTTGCCTTGGCGTCGTTGATGATTGCCGCGCTCTCCTGGCTGACCGAGAAGTATTCGCTGTGCATCAGATGCTCGTCGATGCGCTCCACCTTCACGGGACGGAAAGTGCCCAGCCCTACGTGGAGCATGACCGGTGCGATCTTGACACCCTTTTCTTTGATCTTTTCCAGCAGTTCGGGGGTGAAGTGCAGTCCCGCCGTGGGTGCGGCGGCAGAGCCGCGCTCCCGGGCGTAGACCGTCTGATACTGATCGTTATCCGCCAGCGGCTTGGTAATGTAGGGCGGCAGAGGCATTTTACCGATGCGGTCGAGGATGGTATAGATGTCCCCCTCGGACTTGTCGTAGGTAAAGTGCAGGATGCGGTTACCACCGTCCACTACGTCCACCACTTCCGCACGAAGCAGTCCGTCACCGAATACAATAGTAGTGCCGATCTTGGCGCGTCTGCCGGGACGGGTCAGAGCTTCCCAGGTGTCCAGCTCGATCTGACGGAGGAGGAGCACCTCCATGTCGATGCCCGAGTCGGACTTTTTGCCGATCATGCGGGCGGGGATGACCTTGGAATCGTTGATGACCAGCACGTCGCCGGGGTTCAGATAGTCGATAATCTCACGGAAGACGTGATGGGAAAGCGTTCCCGTCTTGCGGTCAGCGACCAACAGGCGGCATCCGTCCCGCTCTGCGGAGGGCTCCTGTGCGATGAGCCGCTCGGGCAAATCGTACCAGAAGTCACGCACCGTCAGATTTGTTTGACTTTTATTATTGGAAATCATAAAAACTCCTTGACAAAATAACACATTTGTGATACTATAATGATATGTGAGCAGGTTTGTCTGCAATGCTTCTATTGTAGCACATTCTAAGCGAAATTGCAATCACTTTTACAGAATCTTTTTTGAGACGATGTTCTCACTCTGATACGAAGGAACGGTCACTATTATGAAGAAGAAAACCATTTTTACAGGCAGCGCAGTTGCTATCGTTACCCCGTTTAAGGACGGCACCGTTGATTACGATGCACTGGGCAGAATGATTGAGTTTCAGATCGCGGGTCACACCGATGCGATCGTGATCTGCGGCACTACCGGCGAAAGCTCTACCCTCACCGACGAAGAGCATCGCGGCTGTATCGAGTACGCCATTCAAAAGGTTGCGGGCAGAATCCCCGTTATCGCGGGCACCGGCAGCAACGACACCGCCTACGCCATCGAATTGTCTAAGTTCGCCTGCGACGCGGGTGCAGACGGTCTCCTGCTGGTCACTCCCTACTACAACAAGGCGTCGGTCAAGGGACTGATCGCCCACTACAAGGCCATCAACGACGCGGTAAACTGCCCCTGCATCATCTACAACGTCCCCTCCCGTACCGGTTGCAACGTGACGCTTCCCGTTTATAAAGCGCTGGCTGATTGCCAGAATCTGGTTGCCATCAAGGAAGCTTCGGGCAATATCTCCCAGATTGCCGAGATCATTGCCGCCGTCGGTGACTCCTTCGACGTTTACAGCGGAAACGACGATCAGATCGTTCCCATCCTTTCCCTGGGTGGCAAGGGCGTGATCTCGGTACTGTCCAATCCCATGCCGAAGGAGGCTCACGACATCTGTCAGCTCTACTTTGACGGCAAGGTGAAGGAAGCGGCAGAGTTGCAGCTGAAGCTGATCCCCTTCTGCAAGGCGCTCTTCTGCGAGGTGAACCCCATTCCCGTCAAAACTGCTATGGCTGCCATGGGCTACGGCTCCGACGAGCTGAGACTTCCCCTCTGCGAGATGGAGGAAGCCAACAAGGCACGTCTGCTGGCGGAGATGAAGAAGCTGGCGCTGATCTGACTTATTTGCCGCTTTCTTGAAAGAAAGCGGCGCAAAGAACTTTCCTTAAAGGCGGCAAATACTTGCCGCCTTCCAGTCTGTCGATAAAATATTAATTAAGCGTGCCACCAGCCAAGGAAGTTGGGGGAGAGCCCGAGAGGGGGAAG
>JAFTOC010000024.1 GCA_017451585.1 Clostridia bacterium | reverse complement strand
GGGGCAGGTGCCGCGACAATCGCCCTTGTGGGTGCAATTTTCGGTCACCCAAGCGATGTCGTTGGCGGCGGCGATCTGCGCGCGGATCTCTTTCAGGATCTTACATTTGTCTTTGCCTTTCATAGGGATGTTCTCCTTTCGATATCGGATGAAGTTTTTTTCTAACGTGCTTCTGCGCACGTGTGTCGGTTCCTTTCACCTATTATACGAACAAAGTACCGAAAACCCTCAGCAATTTTTCAAAATATAAGCTTTATTTTATGAAATGCCAATTTCAAGTAGTTTCACTTACAGTTTAACACAAATCTGCGAAATTGTCAAGAAAATATTCAGTGTTTTGCACAAAATAGTTTCACCCCTCTTGACAAACGCGGCAAATTGTGCTATACTTGCCACTATAATCGCATATCCTGCCACCGGGTAGGCACGTCGGCAAGCCTCGTTAGGTCTTAGAAGAGGCTTTGCGGGCGTTTTTTGTTGCAACGTAAGGAGATTTTTCATGAAGCACCGATTCCCACGCATATGTTCGGAAATTTTCATCAAGCCTTTCACCGCCCTCACCCGCTTTGAGGTCTGTCTTTGGCTCACCTCGGCGGCGGTGATCGCCGTGTCCTTCGCCCTGATCCGGGAAAACCCGCTGACCCTTGCCGCGTCTCTGGTGGGGGTCACCGCCCTGATCTTCCTCGCCCGCGGTGCGGTGTTGGGGCAGATTTTGATCCTGCTGTTCAGTCTGCTCTACGGCACGGTGTCCTTTCAGCTCCAATACTGGGGCGAGATGCTGACCTATCTGGGCATGACCGCACCCATGGCGGTATTCGCGCTGATCTCCTGGGTGCGCCATCCCTTCAAGGATTCGGGCGAGGTGGCGGTGCAAAAGCTGTCCGGGAAGCAGTTTGTGGGGGTACTTCTGCTCACCGTTGCCGCCACAGCCGTTTTCGGCGGTCTGCTTTGGTGGCTGGACACGCCGAATCTGCCGGTTGCCATCGTCTCCGTAGCCACCAGCTTCCTGGCGGCAACGCTGACCTTCTTCCGCTCGCCTTATTACGCTGTCGGCTACGCCGCCAACGACGTGGTGCTGATCGTGCTGTGGGTGGTGGCGGCGATGGGCGATCCGGTGTTCCTGCCGATGGTGCTGTGCTTCGTGACCTTCTTGGTAAACGATCTGTACGGGTTCTATTGTTGGAGACGGATGGAGAGACGACAGGAAGGGTGAGCGACGGCGCAAACCGCACAGGCGGGCCGGATGCTTCGCTATTCCGTCGCTCCGCTCCTTACGAGGACGTCGGCCCCTACGAGGCTGGTGTAAATCGCCCGTTTAACATATAGTCAATAACGGATAAAGGAGCGCAAATGCGCTCCTTTGCTTCGCCCCAAACTACAAATATAACTGCCGCCAGCCAAGGAGTTTGGGGGAGAGGAGCCGATGCTTTGCATCGGCGGAGAGGGGGAAAGAAACTTCGGCGTCTGAGATGGTTCTTTCCCCCTCTCGGATTTGCGATAAATTTTCCCGATACGCTAAAATGAGCACACTCTCTTGGAAGGCTTAATTATATTTTTTTGCAAGTGCCTCTTGATCTATTTCGATTTTTCCATTCTCCACTTCATATTGTCTCACACATTCCTGAGCTAAATATTCCAATTGCGCATTCAGTGATCGCTTGTTTTCTTTTGCAATCCATGTGATTTTATACAGTAGTTCCGGTTCAAATCTAATTCCTGTTTGAATCTTATTAGTCGCCATACTAACACCTCGTTATTATTTTAATAACATTATACTAACTCTCCTATTGACAATCTACAAACAAAGTGTTATCATATTAGACGAGGTGATACAAAAAATGCAAAAAAATTACAACGATATTCAAATTCTCTGTGAAAATATGAAACTCGTCAGAACCGCGATGGGTCTGTCCAAGAAAGAAATGGCAAACAGAATCCGAATCTCCATTTACAGTCTGAATAAATTAGAGAGTGGCATCATACCGCCCCGGCTGTGCATTGACTTTTTGGTTTACATCCATTGGGAATTTGGAATCCTCCCTTCGGAGATGTTTCTGCCGAGGCTGGGATTGGACGCAGACGCTCCTCTTTCGTGTCATCCTTGAGCGGCGCAAACGCTCCCCTTACCGGGTCATCCTTGGGCGGCGCAAACGCTCCCCTTGCCGGGTCATCCTGAGCGGAGCAGGAACGCCTTCGGCGTGCCTGTGGAGTCGAAGGATCTCGAAACAAGTCTGCTAAGACTCCCTTGGAGATCCCGCCTTCGGCGCCCCGCTATAGCGGGGGGCGACTGCAGTAAGCCCGAAGGGCGTCTGCATTGCTCGAGGATGACCGCGTGCGGATGCGCAATGCGCGCCCCTACGGAGACGGTGCGTACCATTCCCATACCGCCGTAGGGGAGGGGCTTGCTCCTCCCGCCCGTGCGATTTGCACAGAGGTGGGGATTGTTGCAGTTGACCTCATCCACCGCTTTGCGGTCCCCCTTCCCCTAAAGGGGAAGGCTTGGTTTGTTCGCACAAGCCTTGTAGGGGACGACGCCCTCGGCGTCCCGGTCGAACGGTCTGCACCAAGGTGACGATTGACGGGAATCGTTTATTGCGGGCGGACATAGAATCCGCCCCTACGGAGATTGGCGAAATCTTGTCGAAAAACTTGCCTTGCTCCGCAGATTTTTTCAAAAACGCCTTGATTTTTGCGCGGAAATACTGTATAATGATTTCGTATGAAGAAAATCGATTTTCGTATGCACTCCCATTTTCGAAGCGGGAGACGGTCACGTCTTTTCCATCGCGCCAATCTGTAAGCGGCGGAACGGTCAGCACGGTCTCTCCCATCGGGGAAGAGGGGACGCCCGCGAAAAACTTCATTCGATTTCAAAAAAAGGAGTTCTAAATCATGAGCAATGAGACTTATGAGTACAAGTTCAGCAACGAAGTTGCTGAGATGTGTACTGTAAAGCAGGGTCCTAACCACGGTCCCGCTCCTCTTCCCGAGGAAGGCCTGTGGGTACAGGCAAGACAGATCGGCGACATTTCCGGGTACACTCACGGTGTGGGCTGGTGTGCTCCCCAGCAGGGCGCGTGCAAGCTGTCCCTGAACGTAAAGAACGGCGTTATCGAAGAAGCACTGGTGGAGACCATCGGCTGCTCCGGTATGACCCACTCCGCAGCTATGGCTGCTGAGATCCTCCCCGGTAAGACCATCCTGGAGGCACTGAACACCGACCTGGTATGCGACGCCATCAACACCGCTATGCGTGAGCTCTTCCTGCAGATCGTATACGGCAGAACTCAGTCCGCATTCTCCGAGGGCGGTCTGGTTATCGGCGCAGGTATGGAAGACCTGGGCAAGGGCGCACGTTCTATGGTTGGTACCATGTACGGCACCAAGGCGAAGGGCGTTCGTTATCTGGAAATGACCGAGGGCTACTGCACCAGAATGGCTCTGGACGCAGACGACCAGGTCATCGGCTACGAGTTCGTTTCCCTGGGCAAGCTGACCGACTTCATCAAGAAGGGCATGGAGCCTAACGAAGCATACGAGAAGTCCAAAGGCACTTACGGCAGATTCACTGACGCCGTTAAGTACATCGACCCCCGCAAGGAATAATTGAAGGAGGAATTTCGAAATGGCACAGTTTGAAGGTTACGAAAGACGCGAAGCGAAAATTCTCGCCGCTCTGAAAGAATATGGCATTTCCTCCATCGATGAATGTAAGGAAATCTGCGACGCCAAGGGAATCGACCCCTACAAGATCGTAGAAGAAACCCAGCCCATCTGCTTCGAAAATGCAAAGTGGGCATACACCGTAGGCGCAGCCATCGCTATCAAGAAGGGCTGCACCAAGGCTGCCGACGCCGCTGCCGCTATCGGTATCGGTCTGCAGGCATTCTGCATCCCCGGCTCTGTTGCTGAGAACCGTAAGGTTGGCCTCGGTCACGGCAACCTGGGCGCAATGCTCCTCTCCGACGAGACCGAGTGCTTCTGCTTCCTGGCAGGTCACGAGTCCTTCGCCGCAGCTGAGGGCGCGATCAAGATCGCTCTGAACGCAAACAAAGTTCGTGTAAAGCCCCTGCGCGTGATCCCGAACGGTCTGGGCAAGGACGCCGCTATGATCATCTCCCGTATCAACGGCTTTACTTACGTACAGACCAAGTTCGATCCCTACACCGAAACTGTTGAGGTAGTGAAGGAAGTTGCATATTCCAACGGTCCCCGTGCGAACGTCAAGTGCTACGGCGCTGACAACGTACCCGAAGGCGTTGCGATCATGAAGAAGGAGAAAGTCGGCGTTTCTATAACCTGTAAATCCACCAACCCCACCAGCTTCAAGCATCCCTTTGCATGCACCTACAAGAAGTTGTGC
>JAFTOC010000023.1 GCA_017451585.1 Clostridia bacterium | reverse complement strand
GCGCATTCGACGCGCTGACCGCATCCAAGTATCTGAGCGCAGACACCTACCTCAGACGGGGCGACGTGCTGGTCAAGCCCGGCAGTCACACCGTGATCGTGCTCTCCGACGGTTCCGCCGCCGTTGAGAAGTATGGAAAGGTGATCACCGTCTCTCTGCATCAGCTGAGCAAAGGAAACAAGGGCGAGGAAGTTCGCGCCTTGCAGATCCTGCTCATGGGTCGCGGCTACGACGTGGGCAAAGCCGGTGCGGACGGGGAGTTTGGTGAGGCGACCGACAAAGCGGTCAGAGCGGCACAGAAGGCGCACGGGCTGACGGTCGACGGTATCGCCGGCAAGGATACGCTGGCGGCGCTGTGGAGGGGATAGGATGAGACTTAGCGCCTATCCTACCATTTTCCGGCGAGTGACTGCTGTATATGAGGATCTGCTGGAGGAGCATCGGTTCTGCCTCGATGACGTGACTTACGATATTCTGCGCAAGCGGTTGGTCGAAGGAATGTCTGAGGTAGAGATCGCGATGGGCTACCATTATAGCAGGGAAGCAGTCAACCGAAGGCTCCGAAGCGGTCTGGCGAAGATCGAAGAGCGGATTAAAAATTAAGAGACAGAGGCGCTGCACGGCGCCTCTGTCTCTTGGCATCATACTTCGTGATCGACTAAGAAATCCTCGATGACATATTTCGTGTGAATCGGATCGACTTCCAGCTCATTCATCAGATCGATCAACCGAGAGAGCTTTTCTCCGTCGGTTGAAATATCCGGATATTGCAGGACTGGAGCAGATCCGGGTGAAGAAACTTCGATGCCGTATGTATCTGTAATCTGCCCGTCTATGATGATACGGGTACGGAGCATAGAGAAGATCGCCTCCGAAGTGGTGTGAGATTTGCTTTGCGCGGGTGTGCTTGTGTGCATTGTGCACCTCCTGAAAAAGATATGTGTCGAAATATGTCGACGGACTATATAACAAATCAACGCATTAAAATCTTTCACATTTTTTGAAGAAATTCAAAAATCTAATTAGAGGATAGGAGAACCTATCCTCTGGTTTGAAAATGATGACAAATAATTTGCTGTATATTTATATGGAAAGAAACTGTGAAAAAACGCCTTTGTACCCGTTTCGTACCTACTTGTTGAGTTTGGTGTCAAAATGCACAGAAATGTATCAAAACAAGTAAAAAAACCACGGTTTTTACCGTGGTTTTTGGGTTGGCTGGGGAATAGGGATTCGAACCCCAACAAACAGAGTCAGAGTCTGTCGTGCTGCCGTTACACAATTCCCCAATATTTGGTGGTCAGCTCAGCTGACATTCGATATTATAGCAGATGATTTGCCGTTTGTCAACACCTTTTTCGAAAAAAATCAAAAAAATTTTCGAGCGATTTCGTGCGCCTTCGCAGACCGAAATCCGATAGGATTTTTTCGAAAAATTCACGCAAAAGTGTTGCCAATTTACAAAAAACATATTATAATAAGAAGCGTGGCAGCAGATGCTGCAAGAGATGTCTTGTCCACGGTTCTATTCTATGCTCGCAGGATTATTTTTATGCATAAATAATTTCAGAAAGGATCATCTATGAATCTTTCGCTTCACGATACTTTAAAAGCTCGCCTCGGCGGCAAGCATTGCGCCGTACTTGGTGTGGGAATATCCAATACACCTCTGATCGACTTTCTCCTTGATTTAGGAGCCGCCGTTTCGGCATACGACCAAAAGACCCGCGACGCGCTGGGCGATCTGCCCGATAAGCTGGAAGGGAAGGGCGTTACGCTGACCCTCGGTTCTGCCGCTTTTGACGAGATCACTGCTGACGTGATCTTCAAATCCCCCGGCATCCGTCCTGATATTCCCGGTATTCTCCGTGCGGTGGATAAAGGCGCAGAGCTGACCTCCGAAATGCAGCTCTTCTTTGAGTATTGCCCTTGCCATACCATTGCAATCACCGGCAGCGACGGCAAGACCACCACTACTACTTTGATCTCCAAGATTCTGGAAGCCGACGGCAAACGGGTTTTCTTGGGCGGTAACATCGGCGCACCTCTCCTTCCTCGGATTTATGACATGACCCCCGACGATTACGCCGTTGCGGAGCTGTCCTCCTTCCAGCTACAGGTGATGACCCGCTCTCCCGAGGTGGCGGTGATCACCAACATCACGCCCAATCACCTCAATTGGCACACCGGCATGGAAGAGTATACTGAAGCGAAGGCGAACATCCTCCGCTTCCAAGAAAACGGCACTCGTGCCGTGCTCAACTATGACAACGAAATCACCCGCGCACTGGCTACCCGCGTGGCAGGCGAGGTCACCTTCGTCTCTACCGCTTGCAAGCCCGACGCCCCCTCTGCCGCGTACGTAGAGGACGGTAACGTCTGCCTGGACGGTCAGCCGATCATGGAGCGTTCCGCGATCCTTCTCCCCGGACGGCACAATCTGGAGAACTACCTCTCCGCCACCGCCGCGCTGAAGGGATTGGTGGCTCCTGCATCCATCGAAAAGGTTGCCCGCACCTTTGGCGGCGTAGAGCACCGTTGCGAGCTTGTGCGCCGTCTGAATGGCGTTCGCTACTACAACAGTTCCATCGACTCCAGCCCCACTCGCACCATGGCGGCACTCTCTAACTTCCCTGAGAAGGTGATTGCCATCTGCGGCGGCTACGACAAGCACATTCCCTACGAGCCGCTGGGCACGCCGCTTTGCCGGCGCGCCAAAGTCGTGCTTCTCACCGGGGCTACCGCACCCCAAATTAAGGAGGCGGTCATGGCAAGTCCTGCCTATGCGCCCGGTGCTCCCATCCTCGTCGATTGTACCGACCTTGCCGATGCCGTCGCAAAAGCCCATGCCATTGCGAAGGACGGCGACGTCGTCCTCCTGAGCCCCGCCAGCGCCAGCTTCGACAGCTTCAAAAACTTCGAAGAACGGGGAAAGTTTTTCAAGACTAAGGTAAATGAATTGAAATAATTTGAGCGCTGCCCAAACCCGCCAAGACCCTTTTTGAAAAAAGGGTCTTGGAACCCCAAAAACTTCCATATAGCACCACAAATCCTTGCGGGGCAGGGATAATTGAATATATTTGCCGACGAGTACTCGTCGGCTCAGTAAAAGTTCTTGAGGGGTTATAGGGGAACTTCTTTCAAAAAGTTCCCCTAAGAAAAAGAAAGGACATATAAAAATGCAATTTTCAGATAAACTGCTCACCCTTGCCGCAGAGGCAGAGGTCGCTCTGGCGCCCATGTACGCCGAGGTCGATCGCATCGCGTTTACCAACACGGCTCGCGTCATGGACGCATTTGCCGAATTTCGCGTTTCCGAGGCTTGCTTTGCCGCCACCACCGGTTACGGCTACGATGATCTCGGGCGGGAAACGCTGGACAAGATCTACGCCCGCGTATTCGGCGCAGAGGCGGCGTTCGTGCGCCACAACATCGTCAACGGCACCCAGGTGCTGACTATCGGTCTGTTTGGGCTGCTCCGTCCCGGTGACACCCTGCTGTCGGTCACCGGAAAGCCTTACGACACTCTCGAGGAGGTCATCGGTATCGTTGGCGAACCCGGCAACGGCTCCCTGAAGGATTTCGGTGTGGAGTATCAGCAGATCGATCTGCTCTCTGACGGCACCGTTGATTTTGACGCGATTGGCAAAGCACTTTCTCCCAAAGTGAAAGTAGCCTTCATCCAGCGCTCCAAGGGCTATATGAACCGCCGCACGCTCTCGGTAGAAGAGATCGGCGAGATCGTCGCCTATGTGAAAGCCCGCTCTCCCGAGACTTATGTGGTCGTCGATAATTGCTATGGCGAGTTCGTGGAGGACAAGGAGCCCGCCGCAGTGGGCGCTGACCTGATCATCGGCTCGCTGATCAAGAATCCCGGCGGCGGTATGGCGGAGAGCGGCGGCTACATTGCAGGCACCGCCCGTGCCATGGAGCTTGCATCCTACCGTCTCACCTCGGTGGGCTGCGGAACCGAAGTGGGTGCTACGCTCAATCAGAACCGCAACCTCTATAAGGGCTTCTTCTACGCGCCCCACACCACTGCACAGGCGGTGAAGACCGCACTGTTTGCGGCGTACATTTTTGAAAAGTTGGGCTTTGACGTAGAGCCTTCCTATAAAAATTGCCGCCACGACATTATCCAAGCCGTGCGCCTGGGCAGTGAAGCGCGGATGTGCGCTTTCTGTCTAGGCATCCAGCAGGGAAGTCCCGTGGATTCCTACGTCACACCCTTGCCCTGGGCGATGCCCGGATATACCGATCAGGTCATCATGGCGGCGGGCACTTTCGTCTCGGGCGCATCCATTGAGCTTTCCGCAGACGGTCCTATTCGCCCGCCCTACACCGTCTACTTCCAAGGCGGGCTCACCTACGAGAGTGGCAAGATCGGCATTCTCTCTGCCGCAAGAACCCTTCTGGAAGCGGAGAAAGGGACGGACGCCTAAAGTCCGAAGAACCGACGGATCCCCTGATAGATCCCCTGTGCGAAGAGTTGTGGAGAATACGCCATCAGTTCAGCCTCTGACGGAGTAGTGATAAATCCCATTTCGATAAGAGTTGCAGGCATCGCCGTCCGACGGAGGACATAGAGGCTCGGTCGGGCGAACACGCCGCGGTCGGGGATACCGGTAGTCTCGCTGATGCCCCGAACGATGGAAGCTGATAAAGGTTCTGCCGGACTGCCGAGGCTGTACACATACCCCTCCGCCCCCGTAGCGGTGGGAATAGTGGACGCATTGGCGTGGAGACTGATGAAATAATTTGCTCCCCAAGCATTCGCGTCCTGTACCCGTGCGGCAAGACTTTCGGCGTTGGTGGTGCCAAGTACTGTTTCAGGCGTAGGACGGGAGAGCCGCACCTCAAAATTCGGGTCTGCTTCTAAGAGAGCTGCGGTCTGCCGACCGATCTCGTAGGTCAGATCCTGCTCCCGAAAACCGCTCCCCTCCGCGCCCGCGTTGGGATTTTGGGGATTGTGTCCCTGATCAATGTAAATTTTGATAGCCATACAAATACCTCTTTTCGCCGATCGCATAGGGACGGCAGTTTTTCTATCATCCTATGCCCATTCCCGAAAGAAGTGAAAGGAATCCTATGGAATTTGGAAATATCCGACGTCTGCTCTCCCACGCACGGCGCGCGGTAGACGATTATCATATGATCGAAGAAGGCGACCGCATCGCCGTGGGCGTATCGGGAGGGAAGGACTCTCTCGCTCTCCTTGCCGTGATGCGCAATCTGCAGCTATTTTACCCCAAGCGCTTCGAACTGGTGGCGCTGACCGTGGATATGGGCTTTGCGGGCGGTGATTTTGCCTCTATTGCAGACTACTGCGACAAATTGGGCGTTGAGTTTCACCTGATCCGCACCACCCTTGCCGAGATCATCTTCGAACAGCGCAAAGAATCCAATCCCTGCGCTCTCTGTGCTAAAATGCGGCGCGGTATCCTTCACGATAACGCCAAGCTGTACGGATGCAATAAGATCGCATTGGGTCACCATTTCGACGACGTGGTGGATACCTTTATGATGAATCTCTTCAACGAGGGCAGACTGGGGACCTTCTCTCCTGTCACCTACCTGTCCCGCAAGGATCTTACCATGATCCGACCGCTCGTCCTTACCCCCGAAAAGGACATAGTCTATTACGCCAGACACGCCGCTCTTCCTGTGCAGACCAGCCTTTGTCCCGAGGATAAGCACACCGACCGTGAAAAATACAAGCAGTTGCTTGCGACGCTGGAGCGGGAGAACAAAGGATTACGCCATCGCATCTTCGTGGCTATCCAAAAAGCGAATTTGGACGGCTACGGTATCAGCGAATCGGCTGTGAACGACGCGGAAGAGCCAAATGCCCTTTTGTAAGTTGAAATCCTGTTGTTTTGCTGATATCTATTGACAATACGTCTATGTTTTGATAAACTGTTCATATAAGATCCTAAATATTTCGGAAAACACCGCAATACCATTGATGCAAAGATCGGAGTCGGTATGAAAATCAAGTATATAATCGCGTTTCTTCTCGCGCTCCTATTATTGACGGGATGCAGTGAGGGAGCGGTGCAAACCGAGCAGACCGCACCCTCCGTGCCAATGTCTTCGACAACATCTACCCCCGCGACCTCGAACTCCACAACCACTGCCGACAGTAACGGTTCGCCTACAGTTACTCCTGAGGTGACGACGGAGCAGACTCCGGTTACTACCTTTCCTTCTGCCACTACGGAAGGCGGGATTCAGACGCCCGAAGTCCCCGTTGGGGGTAAGATAGAGCTCCCCGCCGCGCTGGCAGGGTTGGCGAAGCGTTATCCTCTGGAAAGCGAACCGACCGGCGAATATGCGGATCAAACGGTTGCGGAACTGATCGACGGCGCAACTGAGGGGTTTGAAAAGTCTGTACATCGCTCACTGACCGCCAAAGGGTATATGACGCTGGACAGCGGCATCGTAACGCTGCTTTTGAACGCGTCGCGGTTGGATTTGGAGCTTTCTTATCTGAGCGGCGAAAATGCTACCGCGCTTTCCAGCAAGGTCTCTACCGACAAGGGAAAGGTGACCGAGGATCAACAGGTCTATATCGGCGGCTGGCTCTATAATACCAGCGTGTATAAACAAAACGACAAACAGACCGGTACCGAGCAGTACAAAGTGCAGATGACCCCTGAGCAGTTTTCCGATTATGCGCTTTCGGGTGCCGATACTGCCATGAACGATCTCGGCAAATTATCTGAATTGATCAATACCGCTGACAGCACTGCCGTCGGAATGGACGCGGACGGCAACTGCGTAATCTTAGCTCAGGGAATCGATGCGGATCTGATGCTGACGCTTATCGGTTCTGACTCGGCTCTTGCCGATGCTGTCAGCCCGGAGAGCTTTGCAGAGATGGAAGTCGCGGTGGTTATCGGAGTAGACGGCAATGTGGACGAGATCTATTTCAGCCTCCCTTTGCGGCTGATCACCGAGCAAGGCGGGATTCGGTTCTCTGCAAACGGCGTTTTGGAGATGACGCTGACGGTGGATACGCCCGCATCGGTCACAATTGGCGCACCCGCGAGCGGAGCGTCTTATCCTCAAATCTCGATTGAAGAAGCATACGCTAAAAACGATTCCTGGCTGAACTGGTAAGTCGACGATAAGCCAAAACGTCCAAGAGCGCCTTCGCAGGCGCTCTTGGTGCAAATCCACAAAAATTCTTTTGCTTTTTAACAGATATTCACGACAAGTTCACATTTGGATTGTACAATATAAAAAAGAATGTTAATCGGAACAGAGGTGGTAGCGGTTGCCGATCTCGGTATTCAAACGCTATGAGAAAAAGTTCCTTCTGGATCGACAGCAGTACCGTGAGATCATGGATTTTCTGCAGGACTATATGACCTTTGACAAGTACTGTGTCAATGAACAGGTCTATAGTCTGCTCAATATCTACTTTGATACTCCCGATAACGTGCTGATCGGCAGATCCACAGACAAGCCGCTCTATAAAGAGAAGCTTCGTCTGCGTTCGTATTTTCTGCCCAAAGACGAAAATTCGAAGGTCTTTTTCGAGATCAAACAAAAATTTGACGGTTGCGTGACCAAACGGCGTGTGGTCATGCGCTACGGCGAAGCGCTTCACTTGATGCATACGCATCAGCCGCCGGAGCAACTCACAGATCCGTCTTATATCAACGTGCAGGTCGCCAAGGAGATCGCAAAAATGTTTGAGCGATACCCTGGGCTGGCGCCTGCAACTTTTATTGCATATGATCGGATCGCCATGTTCGGCAAAGAGGATCCCGAGCTTCGGATCACTTTTGACCGCAATATCCGTACCAGACGGGAAAATCCCACCTTTGAGTACGGCACCGACGGCGAGCAACTGCTGCCCGAGGACAAGTATCTAATGGAGATCAAGATTCCCATGGCAATGCCTATGTGGCTTGCTCGGTATCTGTCATCTCATCACATCTTCAATTCCAGCTTCTCGAAATACGGTAAAGAATACGAATACCGTGTTACGGACAATAAAAATCAAATTACGGCTTTATCTACGGAGGAATAATTATGGTCTTCAGCAGTATTCTCGGTTCTAAGTTTCTGATCACTACCTTTTTGGCAGTTGTCGGCACCGCAATTGCTTGCGGTCTCGTGATGAGCCTCGTGTATCTGTTTACTTATCGGAAAGAAAACTATTCCAAGGGTCTTTCTATTACTATGATCCTGCTTCCCGCGATCGTTGCTACGATCATCATGATGGTCGCATCCGATTGGGGCGCAGCTTTGGGCGTTGCCGGCGCGTTCTCTATCATCCGTTTCAGAAGCACCCAGGGCAATCCCAAGGATCTGGCGTACATCTTCTCCTCTCTGGCGATCGGTCTGTCCTGCGGTCAGGGCTACGTTCTGCTGGCGCTGATCTTTACCGGCATTTTGGCAGTTGTTTTGCTGATTCTTCACTTCATCGGCTACGCATCTCCCCGCACTCCCAAGATGCAGTTGAAGGTTACCATCCCCGAAAGCCTGAACTACAAGGGTGTCTTCGACGAGGTAATGGAAAAGTACACCAGAAATTACAAGCTTGTAAAAGTGAAATCCACCAACTTCGGCACCATGTTCGATCTGACCTTCGTGGTTGAGTTCGTAAAGGACGTTGACGAAAAGGCGTTCCTGGACGATTTGAGAATGCTCAACGGCAATCTGAACATTATGCTGCAGGACTTCGTATACGATCCCGATATTCTCCAGTAATGAAAAAAATACTCAGCATCTTCATCCTCACCGTCTTCTGCTTCACGTTTCTCGCGGGTTGTTCGGAAGATACGGAAATTGATCCCGCAACGCTGGGCGACAGCGTGCATATCGCTATCGAAGTGAAAGACTTCGGTACGATCAAAGCCGAGCTTTACCCTAAAATCGCACCCATAACCGTCGCGCATTTCGTTACGCTGGTCAATGAGAAATTCTACGACGGACTTATCTTCCACCGTGTAATTGATAACTTTATGATCCAGGGCGGCGATCCCAGCGGAACCGGTTACGGCGTTGACGGACAGGAAACCATCAAGGGCGAGTTTTCCGATAACGGCGTGCCCAACGAGCTCAAGAATACTCGCGGTGTGCTGGCAATGGCGCGCCGTGGCAACGACTATGACAGCGCAACCTCGCAGTTCTTCATCAATACGGTGGACAACGCTTCTTTGGATGGTCAATACGCAACCTTTGGTATGGTCACCGAGGGCATGGACGTGGTAGACGCGATCTCCGACGTTGCAACCGACAGCAAGAATAAGCCGCTGACCGACGTGGTCATCAAATCTATCCGCGTTATCGAGGGAGCGGCCAATGTAACTACTGCCGCGACTACTACCGTGGCGATCACCGAACCTGCAGACGGTCCCGACGCGGTAGATCCTTTGGCAGATCCCGTTCATATCGTCATTGAGGTAGCAGATTTCGGTACGATCAAAGCCGATCTTTATCCCGGCGTTGCGCCGCTTACGGTTGCGCAGCTTGTCTCACTGATCCAAGACGGCTTCTATGACGGTCTGACGATTCATCGCGTGGATCCCGGCTTCGTGATCCAGGGCGGTGATCCTGCCGGAAACGGTTTTGGAGTAGACGGTCAGGAGACCATTAAGGGAGAGTTTTCTGCCAACGGCGTAGAAAATCCTCTTGAGAACGACCGCGGCGTGCTGGCAATGGCACGGCTTGCCGACGATTACGACAGCGCGACCTCGCAGTTCTATATCAATCTTGCGGATAACGATTTCCTCAACGGTTACTATACCACGTTTGGTATGGTTACCGAGGGAATGGACGTGGTAGACGCTATCGCCGCAGTAGAAACCGACGCTTACGAGCGTCCTCTCACTACCGTGGTGATCACTTCCATCCGTATTGCACAGTAACGAAAGGAACAAACAAAATGGTAATTATGGAAATCAAGGATTTCGGCACGGTCAAGATCGAGCTGGATCCTGCACAGGCACCCATTACGGTTGCTCATTTTGAAAAGCTGGTGAAGGAAGGCTTTTACGACGGTCTGACCTTTCACCGCATCATTCAGGGCTTTATGATCCAGGGCGGTGACCCTACCGGCACCGGCTACGGCGATCCCAATCAGGAGCGCATTAAGGGCGAGTTCCAGCTCAACGGCGTGAATAACACTCTCCATCATGGCCCCGGTGTCATCTCTATGGCACGCTCTCAGAATCCCAACAGTGCGTCCTCTCAGTTCTTCATCTGCCACGTGGACTGCGCTTATCTGGACGGTCAGTACGCCGCCTTTGGTAAGGTAGTCGAGGGCATGGACGTAGTAGACCGCGTTGCCCGCGTCCGCACTAACTTCTCCGACAAACCTCTGGAGCCTGTCGTCATCGAGAAGATGTATCTGGCATAATTTTTAGGGTCCCTTTTGAAAAAGGGACCCTTACCCCGTAAAACTTTTAATAGCCGGGCAAATACTTGCCCGGCCATTTTGATATTCAGTTAGCAATTGCGATTCGAATATCAGATCATTTGTCCGTTTTCCACTCGTACAGCAATCTGCCATAGGTCTTCGTATACAATCGTGCCTACAAAATTCGTATATATAACGTCGTAGGGATGCTCATATTTGTCCAAGATCAGCAGAGCAGGAGTAATCATAGCTTGCATTTCGGCAGTCGTTTCGGTTTTGAAAAAAGTGATCACTTTTTCTCCGTTTTTGCACGGTTCCGGCTCCGGAAGATGCTCCTTAAACCAGTTATCGATTTCTCTGAATCGTGCCTCATCTTCCTGATTCATTATCCCGTCTTGGATCATTCTCCAGCACATACTGAAAATGCCCTTGGGATATTTCGTTACCCACGAATGCTCGCGCCCCTGTATTCTCATATACTTCAATTGCATTTTATGATCTCCGTAAAAGTCAATCGACCGCGGGATATGCCGCCGATTGATCGATCACTTTTTTACGCCATCTTCTCGGAAAGCTGTCCGCCGCCCAGGATGTGGAAGTGC
>JAFTOC010000022.1 GCA_017451585.1 Clostridia bacterium | reverse complement strand
GGGGAAGAAAACTTCGGCGTTTGAGATGGTTTCTTCCCCTCCTCGATACTGATGAGATACTTTTTCGATAAGCTCATCCCTCACTTGGAGGGATGGTTTTGTTTATCTACGCAACATACGGTTGAGGCGTCGACCCGCCGCACGGACACTAAGCCAGACCGTGATCCAGATCACGAAATATCCGGCGGCGAAAATGGCGGTGAAAATGCCGATGACTTCCGCCTGGAAGGGAATCCATGTGTTGAGCAGATAGCACAGCACGTAGGCGATGTACAGCAGTCCGAAATGACAGAGCGTGGATCTTGCCGGCGACCAATGCTCGATCTGATTGAACACGCTTGCCCCCGCCTGCAAAAAAGCCAGCAGGTATGTAGATACGATTCCCAGGCAGACGTCGGTACCGCTGACCGTGAAGTCAGGAAGCGTGTGTTGCAGGGTCATGTAGATAATCCCCAAAATGATTGGTCCGAAGCCGCCGAACATGAGACCTCGGTGCAGGAAGTCTTTCAGATATTTATTCATAGAATTTTCCCAGCCTTTCCTTCACGTTTTTGAGATTTCTGCGGGACACGTAGTCGGTGTAGCCGCCCTGGAAGCGGACGGTCAGCGTTCCCGCCAAGGATGCGTCAAAGCGCTCGATCTTCGCCAGATTGGCAATACAGGACTGATTCAGCTTGATAAAGCTGTCGGGGAGCGTCTCCTCCAGCATATACAGGCGGCATTTGAGCTGTAGCTTTTCACCTGCGGTCAGGGCGAAGATCCGGTTATCCTCCACGATAAAACAGCAGACGTCGGGCAGGTGGAGCCGTACCGCTTCCCTGTCCCGATAACCGATCAGCCGAACCGCGTCCTCCTCACACAGCCGCTCAATAGCGCGGGTGAGGCTATTCTCCCGATGGGCGTAGACCTGCACCTCCTCGGGGTGCTGACGGTCAATGATGAGCTTGTATTTCAATTCACTCCCTCCCTTGTAAGCCCATTATACACGAAGGAGCGGTGAATTGCAAGAGTGAGAAAGCATTCGGTCAATTCAGGAGGGTATGCGGTCAGGTCATACCGTAAAAGGTCACGTTCTCCGCGCCATCTGCTACGCCGAGAAAGACCTCCTTGGCACTCTTATACCCCTGCGCCTTCAGCTGTCTGTCCAGCCAGGTCAGACCCAGTCCCATCCGCTTCAGATTTCCCTCCAGTACGCGCCCATCCATGATCAGCTCGGTATAGATAGGATCCGCGGGCGGGGTCAGCCCGTGATCGGCAGGCGTGGCGGGTCGAGCGGTGCTTCGGGGCAACACCGACAGCTTGCCGTTGTGCTCAAAGATCGCCGTCCCGATGTCGGACAGGTCGAAATAGCCCTGCTCGCGGCAGAGCACCAAAAACTCGGACAGATCCAGCTTGGCTTTTTTCAGATTTTGGCGGTAGAGCTTCCCGTCATTCATAAGAATGGTGGGAGTGCCGTTGATATACTTGCGCGTACGGGGAAATTTGGAGGACAACAGGCTCAGCCCTACCGAAATGCCGCCGTAGACTACCATAGCGATCAGCGGTTTGAGAGGTTTCTCCAGCTCCGTGGCAAGCTCTGCGGCAATGGAACCGATGGTGATGCCGGTGATATAGTCGAAAAAGTCCAGCTGTGCGATCTGCTTGTGCCCCATGATCTTGGCGATGAGAAAAAGTGCCGCCGCCGACAGCAGCGACGTGAGAATGACTTTGAGAATATCCACGGTATGCCTCCCAAATGCGTTTAGGTTAGTGTTTCCCGTAACGGTGCGAGTATACTCCGCAACGAAAAAACAGGCTTCAAGGAAAGCCTGTTTTTTCATTCGCCGTATTCTGTCAGTCCCGCTCTGCGTCCAGGCAAGCGTCGATGACCAGCACCACTGCCAGCGCCATCACCGGATCGGCACCCGCACCGATGCTGATCTCGTAAGCATCGCCCCAGCGAAACCAATCCTTGGTAATGGCCGCCACGGGCAGACCGCCCGCCCAAATCTCGTATTCGTGATCGAAAAAGTCACCGCGCACCGTCCAGCCCATGGGATTGACGCTGTATTCCTGATGGAAAAAGGAAAATTCCCGTACAACCTCTGCCGTTTCAGCCCATCCCGGACGGTGAATATAGTATTTCGGAAAAAAAGAAAAGATCTTTTGCTCGATATACGCCACTTCGTTTCCCGAATAATCGTAAATATGCAATTTTTTCCCGAAGGTAAAGATCTCACCTTCCGCATAGTACGCCACTTGGCCGTCGGCGGCGTAGATCGAAAATTTATCGCCCCAAGTAAAGAGCTTTTGTTCAATGTACAGATTCATAGTTATCTCCTTTTCGGTGGTGTTTCGGGCAGTTCTTCGTAGGTCTTGATCACCAGCTCGGTCAAAAATTCGCGATCGTCCACGTTTTCGATGAACAAATACTTCAGCCCTGCACCTTCAAACAGCGCAACGAGTGGCAGCTCCGGGTAAAGCGCCTGAACCGCATTGGTGGATTTAAGCAAAAAACGATCGTCGCATACGAAAGCAAAATGCTTTCCGTTGCACCATAGTCCGTATTCACCGAACATTTTCCGTGCGGTGATCACCCCCGCTTCCCGCATTTGGTCAATGAGGTAGTCTACAAATTCCCGACCGGATGCCATAGCGTTCCCTCCCATTCAGATTCTGCGTATAGTGTAGCACAGAAGGCAAAAAAAGTCAAGGGCTATCTTTTGCGCATCAAAAACGCTTCCCTCCTTGCCGTTAAATTTTATCTATTTTGCCAATCAAAAATTTATTGCAAAACCTTGCGTACGCCCCGCAAAAGTGCTATAATATCCCCATATTCAAGGAACGCTACGTTCCCGAAGAGAAAGGTGTGGTTCAACCCATGAACATCAGAATCGGTATTTACGGTTACGGAAATCTCGGCAGAGGCATCGAAAGCGCCATCCGCCAAAATCCCGACTTGACCCTTGCAGCAGTTTTCACCCGCCGTGATCCCTCCACTCTGCAAATCGCCACCGAAGGCGTTCCCGTGGTCTCTGCTGCGGACGTGCTCTCCTACAAGGACAAGATCGACGTGATGATCCTCTGCGGAGGCAGTGCCACCGATCTGCCCGTTCAGACCCCCGAGCTGGCAAAGCACTTTACCGTCATCGACTCCTTTGATACCCACGCCAAGATCCCCGTCCACTTTGCAAACGTGGACGCCGCCGCAAAAGAGGGCGGTAATCTTGCCATTATCTCGGCAGGCTGGGATCCCGGTGCCTTCTCGCTGAACCGTCTCTACGCAGGTGCGTTCCTGCCCGACGGTGCCGACTACACCTTCTGGGGCAAGGGCGTCAGCCAGGGACACTCCGACGCCATCCGCCGCATCGACGGCGTTGCCGACGCCAAGCAGTACACCATCCCCGTGGACGCCGCGCTGGAAGCGGTCAGAAGCGGCTCTGCTCCCGTACTAACCACCCGTGAGAAGCACACCCGCGAGTGCTTCGTAGTGGCTGAGGAGGGCGCAGACCTTGCCCGCATCGAGCGTGAGATCAAAGAAATGCCCAACTACTTTGCCGACTACGACACCACCGTTCACTTCATCTCCGAGGAAGAGCTCCGCCGCGATCACAGCGGTATCCCCCACGGCGGCTTCGTCATCCGCTCCGGCAAGACGGGGCTGAACGGTGAGCACACTCACGTCATTGAGTACAGCCTGAAGCTGGACTCCAACCCCGAGTTCACTGCTTCGGTGATCGTTGCCTACGCTCGCGCCGCCCATCGGATGCACGCTGAGGGCATGGTTGGATGTAAGACCGTCTTCGACGTGGCGCCTGCGTATCTGTCGCCTAAGTCTTACAACGAGCTCATCTCTACCCTTCTGTAATATAAAAAATCACGAGATCTGCGATCTCGTGATTTTTTATGCACTAATGTACCTTACCGCATCGCGGGCAAAGAGGCTTGCCCGCATCATCCAGCGGGGTGACGTTACGGAAGTGCATCTGCGCTTCTACGTAACGGGTGTAGAGCAGACGATCCCGTTTGGCAGACTCGCCGCAGTTTTTGGCAGGGCGAAAATTCTTGATAGCGGTCTCCACATAAGGGATCCCCGTATCGGGGCAGACCTTGTCGCGGATCACCGTGCGGCAGGAGATGCACTCGTAGGCACTGTCTTCCGACGCTCCGTCCGAGGCGGTCAGAGCGCCGCCGCAGAAGGGACAGGTCTTTCTCTGCACGTCCGCATAAAGCATCCCGCGTAGCAGGATCTGCTGGATCCTGCGGAAGGACTCCACGTCGTGGATGCTGACACAGATCTGCCCGTCCTCCACTTCCACGGGAGAGAGCGTCAGATACTCGTCTGCTTCCACCTTCCCGCAAAAGAGCGCAAGTCCTACCTTTCCCAATCGGGAATTGGTCGTTGGAAGCAAGAGAACGCGGTACGTGCGGTCTTTGGTGACGCTGAGCAGCAGGGCGGCTATCCCGTCGCAGGTCACCGTCTCCACGGACAGCAACCATCTGCCGAAGGTCGCGGTCTGCCGCAGATCGTAGAAGTCGATGGTCTGCGTGCCGTCGAAGGTGAAGTTAAAATGTCCCGCCGCGAACAGGGTCAGCATCGCGCAGTAGATGCCGTAGCCCTCTCCCGATTCGGTGGGCGCGGCGTCGTCTTGGTCGAAATCTCCTATCTTTTCTTCGGCAAACCATTTGAGCAGCAGGTAGATGCGATGATAGTCCTTGTGCATCCGAAAGACGTTGGTCTTCTTCAGCGTCAGCGCGCCTTTGTACTTCTTGCATTGCCGATAGACCGGACTGCCCAATCTGGCGCGGATCACGCGGTCGATGAACAGGAGCTTGTCCAGACAGCGGTCGGCGGCGGTACGGTATTTGTCGTAATCACGGACGTAACCGATGTGCAGTTTGCCGATGGCAAGGAAATACTCCAGGTGATTGAGCCGCTCCAGCAGATTGAACTGCATATCCCGATCGGCGTAGAGCATATTGATCAGCTCCCGCATATTTCTGCCCACAAACTGCAGAATGACGTTGACCGCCCGCGCGAAGGCGAGATTTTCGTAGATGGCGTAGTGATCCTCGTTCTGAACGGTCATCAGCTTTCGCGGCGTCACGCCGTCCTCGGTGACGTTTCCCCACAGCTCGCTGTGCGAGGATGCGTGAACGATGGTATGGTTGTTGACCACCCGCACCGACTCCACGGGCAGGATAGCGGTAGTGTCCCGCAGACGGATGATCGGGCGGGCGAAAATCCGCTTGATGGCGGGAAGCTCCCGCAGGATCCGATCCAGCGAGGCTTCCAAGCCATCAAAATCAAAATTCTCCCGCAGGACGAAAAGATTAAGGCGGCGCACGGTGGCGGCGTCAAACTGATCGTATGTAACTCTTCTTGACTCCCGGGCGAACTGCACCAAAGGCGCGTAATCGTCCTCGGGCGGCGGGATCGGTATCGCGGTGTGTTTTTCGTCCCGCATACTCAGTCCTCGTTGAGTCGCTGGATGAACTCACTGCAACGGAGCAGACCCAGACGCTCAAATTCTGCCGCAAGCTGTGCCTTGTTGTCGATGCTCTTGAATTCCAGCTTGCTGACCACCTTGCTCAGCAGGATGGTCTCCACTGCCTCGTTAATGATGGCGTCGGTAGGTGTAAAGCAAGCTGCGTAGATGCGGACGAAGGTCTCGATCTGGTTGGCAATACGGTTGCCGAAGGAGATATTGTAGGGTGCCAACAGCTCCTCTACGTCACGGATGACCGAGCAGGTCTCAATGTCAAAGCGCACCCGCGCCTTGGCATCCTCAAAGAGGCGGTTCAGCTCGTCCACTGACAGATAGCGGGGCGGGATCGGATCGCGGAACACGCTGACCTTGGGTGCACGCTTGTTGAAGTTCATGGTGTGCGCACGGTCGTAGACCTTGTCGCTGATCTCAAAGGTGCTCTCGTCTCGGTTGGCAGTACCGATGAACCACACGTTCTGAGGGATCTTGATGGTATGACCGTCGGTGAGCCCAAAGTAGGGGAAGGCGCGCCCTTCCGCTCTGCGGAACAGACCGATATTCAAAAGCTTGATCTCGCGCTTGTGCTCCTCGTTCTCCATCAGGGAGAGAAAATCGGAGAAGTAATATTCGATGCGGCTCAGGTTCATCTCATCCAGCACGATGAAGGTCAGCCGCTCGGGATTCAGACGCGCTTTGTAGAGTGCCTGCGTAAACTTCTTGGGCGTATAGATGCGGCTGAACTCGTTGTAGTAGCCCAGCAGCTCGTTTTTATCACGCCAGGAGGACTCTACCTCTACGATGTCGCAATTTCCCAGCACAGCTTCGGTGAAGATCTTAGGAAGGCTTGTCTTACCCGTACCGCTCATACCCTGCAGGATGGTAAGCTTGGTGGCACCAAGTCCCGCGATAAAGGCGGCAATATCGGCGGCGGTATAAGACAAATGGAGCCGCGAATCACGAGCGTAGGTGACCACGAACTGAACCAGCCCGGGAAGCGTAGGCGAGTCAAACGCCGACATCCGAACGGCATCCAGTTGCTGTCGGTAGACGTTCATCTTGCTATCCAGCTCGGTGAAGGCGGGACAAGGATCGCTCTCTAACTTCGCGGGAAGCGGGGCGTCGGGGATGCTGTCGGTGACGGGCAGACCGTCTCCGCCGCCGGAGAAGGCGTTGACGGCGATATCAGCTTCGCCTACCGTACCGCGGGAATAGGGCTTTCGAATCAGCGTCAGCAGGATTACGCCCGCAACCAGCAGGAACCAAAGGAATGCCTGACTCTTCACCTTATAGGTAAAGCTCATGCTGTCCACGTCGATGACTTTGCCGATCAGCGAGAGGATGACCTCCTCGTTGAGCTTCTGTACGATCTCGTAATATTTACCGAACAGACCGATCAGCAGAGAGGAGATGCCGGCAAAGAACATCTCTGCCAGCGTCAGACGGTAAAACAGCTTGGAACGGCTGATCAGCGAAACCGTAGAGGCAAGCAGAAGAGCGATATTGATCATCAGCGCCGCCAAAAGGAAGAACGCCAAAAGCTGAAATCCGCCCGATTGACTGTTATAAGAGGTCAGCAGTTTGAAGCCGTTGACCTTGATGGCGTCCAGCGATGCGGGCTCCACGAAGGTCACCTGCAGGACGTTGGACATCACGCACACGATGGACAGAATCGCCGTCACGGCACCGTAGATATAGAACTCGATCCGTGCACCCTTTAATTTTTTCTCCCGAATGCCTTCTTCATGACGGTCGATTCCGCGTGCCATAAAGGCGTACAGGATCGCCGCTGCCGCTACCAGCAGAAAAGGAACGATACTGCCGCCACAGCTATATCTTGCCGTCTTATAATTGCGAACGGTACAGTAAACGACGCCTGCCGCGTAATAGACACCGGTGATCAGCGCGTTAATGGCAATGACGTTCTGGATTTTGGCAACGTACCTTGCAATATTTCCCGAATAGCTTTTCAGACAGCTCAAAAAATAGAGGAGACTGCCGACACAGCAGATCAGCACGACCAAAAAAACTGCCAGATTGACGATCGCCCCCGATTCAAAGGACATAACGCCGATGGGATACAGCGATTCATTTCTCCGTTCATCCGTACAAAATGGAATGAAAAACAGGAGAAACGACATAAACATCGAAAACAGACCCGTTCCGGTGATGACGTATTTTCGGATCTTGTCATTCATCAGATTCGGGCTGCGGGGAGGTACGGAAGCACCGCCGGGACGGTAAGTGGGATTATACATAGCGATAGAGACTCCTTTTCTGTCATTACGTTCATTATACCGCGAATGGATGATTCTGTCAACAGAAGAACCGCAGGATTCCGAATTAATTTACAAATTCACCTGTGGTGAACATAAAGCAGACTCGCCGCCCTGCTTCAAAAAAGGAAAGACCTTCGGACGTTGCCCAAAGGTCTTTTACGGTCATTCTTCTATATCTTCCGTCTTGGCGGCATTCTTTTTGGAGACCAGCAAACGGTCAAATGCGGTCAGCATTCCGGGCAGGACGAAAAGGATCAGCAGGACTGCCGCCAACACGCCGATGGAAAGCGTACGGCAGATCTGACTGACGGTAGGATCGGAATAAGTGTAACCGATGATCCCCGTTACGAAGATAATGATCGCGCCCGACGTGGTAATGGTGTGGATCGAACCGTGGTACGCCGCGTTCAGCGCATCCTTCACGGACATAGATCTGCGACAATCACGGTAGTAGTTGGTAAACAGAATGCCGTAGTCGATCGTGGCTCCCATCAGAATGCACTCGACGATCAAAAGCGCCATATAGTGGATGTCGTATCCCTGCCAACCTACGATGGCAACGGTGATATACACGCCGCATTGGACGATCAGCACCAGCAGGATCGGAACCGTTAGCGAGCGGAAGGAGATCAGAACGATCAGGAAGATCGCCGCCGAGGTCAGCACGGTGATCAGGGTCATCTCGTCGTCAAAGGTGTTCTCCAGCTCGTAATTCATCGAGGAATTGCCGACGAAGTGATACTGACCCGTATAGCCCTCGCAACGCTTGAACAGCTCATCCATGAACGCCGAGGTCTCGTCGGATTCCTGCGGCAAGGTGGTGTATATGATCATACGGGAATAGCGGTCTGTCTTGAACATCTTCACGGCACTCTTGACCATGGCTCCCATTCCCGCTACCTGCAACTTGGTCTCGTTGGTCAGAAACGCCGCAAAACGGGCGTCGGTCAGCACCGATCCGGTCAGATGCTCCACCAATTGCTCAATGGTCATCGTTTGAGTCGGATCGCCGCCAACGGTGGCGGCACGGTAGAGACAGAGCAGCTCCACGGTATCGGCGCTCAGCGCAGGGACGGCAGATCCCAGCAGAGCGGACAGCTCTGCCGCCGTGTACTGCTTGCCCGAGACGGCAGCATCGGTCAGAGCTGCGGCAAAGGTCAACTGTGCGGCGGTAGCCTCGTCAAACTGTCCCGCAAGGGCTTCGTTGAAAAGCACACTGCTGACCAGAAAATTCAGAAATTCCTGCACGGACAGCGTGGTCTTGCCGGTGCTCAAGGTGTACATCCCGCAAAGCCCGGTCACCTGCTCTGCGTCCATCGAAAGTAGTGCGGCAAGCTCTTCGGGCGTACGCTGTGCGGTGAGATTTATCGGATCGGCATAGAGCGAAAGGCTTTCCGCAGACGCCGCCGTCTCCTCATCGATCATACCGGCAAAAGTCTCGTTGGTCAGGATATCGGTAGAGAGGAAGGCAAGAAATTCGCTGACGGTCATCGGAGCGGCAGTACCGCCGTAATAATCATAGTAGAACAGTTTGAGGAGCGAGGGCTCGATGGTGAAATCACCGATCTCCACGCCCATAGAGCCTACCAGCGAACCGAGAGTGCCGGATAGCTCCTCTGCGGTGTAGGCTTTTCCAAGCAGATTGGGATATCCCATCACCTGCCGCACGTCGTCGTGCGACTCCAGCCATTCGGCAAGCTCGGCGGCCTTCTGCTCGTCCCCGTTTTCATAGACTATCACCAGCATATTGTCACCGGGGAACACTTCGGCAACGGGATCTTCCTTTTCAACGGTAAAGCAGATCCCCGTACCGTCCTGCAACAGATAAAACGCGCCGAACAGCAGGACGAACAAACCAACGAACGCGTAGCGAAGCTTATAGCTAAAACGTGCCACGCCGCCCATTGGGATGTGAAGCGCCTTCTTGGCAGTCTTAACGATCAACTTGTCGAAGGCAAGGATCAGCGTGGGAAGCACCAGCAGAACGCAGATCATACTGATGAACACGCCCTTGGCAAGGACGATGCCCAGATCGTAACCGATCTTGAAGTTCATGAACACCAATGCCAAAAGTCCCGCCACGGTGGTCAGCGCACTGCTGGCAATGGACGTAAAGGAGCCGTGGATCGCCTCGATCATAGCATCCGTGTTGGAAGGTGCGGTCTCTTTTTCCTGACGGTAACGGTTGATGAGGATGATGGAGTAGTCCATGGACAACACCATCTGCAAGATCGCCGCAATGGACGCAGTAATGTTAGAAATCTCGCCCAGAATGATATTGGTACCCATATTGAGCATCACGGCAACACCGATTGCCGCAAGGAACAGAATCGGCTCAAGCCAGGAGTAGGACATCAGGAAAAGGACGATCATTGCCAGAACGATAGCAACGATGATAATGTACAGCGGAAGCGGATCGGTGGCGGTATTATCATTCATCCAAACAATATTATAAATATCTGCTTCTTTCTCCAGCGCGTCTTCGATTGACTTCATTTCGTTCGAATCGTAATCCGCCGCGGTAGACAGCACGAAAAGCGCGTACTCATCCTTATTGTACGCAGCGCTCTCGTCGTGAGCCACGCTGTCCACGCCGGGGATCTTCTCCAGCTTAGCCAGCAGCTCGGACTCCTCCGCGTCGCTGAGTCCTTCGGACATGACGCGAACCGAATTTGTCGTCTCCATAGCAGGAAATTCCCGACTCATGATCTCGATACCCGCCCGCATAGACGAATCGTCGGACAGATACTTGGTCATATCGGAGTTGACGTCCACCTGCAAATACAGAAATACACAGGCAACGGTCAGGATCAGCATTACGGCAAAGATCCAATACCGTTTGGTAATAATAAATTTGGAGATCGACTTCATACGATCAGCCTCCTGTTGAGAAATAATAGCTTCGCTCAAATTGTGTTACCGCTTCGGTCAGCCGTTCGTTTGGATCCGCCATCCAAACGAATAATAAAATTCAAACTAATTATATCAAATTCGGACGCAGTTGTCAATCGAATTTACCAAAATCCCACCAAAAAACACGAGCCTATGGGAGGCTCGTGTCATTTGGTAGTTTATTTCCAATAAACACCGTCGGCATTGACGGTTCCTGCGGCAGAGGTGCTCGCCGCGAAGGTAGCAGAATTACTGCCCAAATAGATCGCCATTGCGGAGCTCAGGCTCGTGGGCATCTTCACCGAGGCAACGGTGTTGCCCGAAACGGTGACGTTCAGGTATCTGCCCGAGGAAAGCGACAGCGTGGATTTGGTCGCCACCGAGCTGAAATTGGAGCAATGAGTCGCCTCGCCGGTCATGCCGCCGAAGGGCATGATGGCAATGACCTGTCCCGCAGTATACTGATAGCCCGCCTCAGTGTCGATGGCGGAATTGCCGCCTGAGGTGCAGATGACCACGGTCTTACCGCCCGAGAAGACGATACCGCTGTACGAAGTGCGGCTGTTGGAGTCGATGCCGTCACCGCCCGCGTAGATGTACAGCTGACCGCCCGAGATCACGATCGTCTCACCCGAGGTAGCGGGCGCGTTGATGCCGTCGTCCTTGGAGATCACCGAAACGTCGCCGCCGCTGATGCGGACGTTATTGCCCTCCAGCCCCTCGTAACTGCCGGTAACCTTGACGGTGCCACCCGAGATCGTCAGCGTACCGTCGGCGTGGATGCCGTCGTCGTTGCTGGAAACGGTGACCGTACCGCCCGTGATCGTGACGTTACCGGTAGAAGTGGATCCGTTTTCCAGCGCAGTTCCGCCATTGGCGTGAATGGCGTCGTCGTAGGCTTCGACGGTCACGGTGCCGCCGGCAATCAAGATCTCGTTGCCCGCCTTGATGCCCTTGGTGGAATAATCTCCCTTGTCGGTGTTGCCGTCGTTCATACCACCGCCGCCCGGCCATCCGCCGCCTTGAGAGGTAGTGGTATAGTTGGTCCAGCTGACCGAAAGATCACGGCCGGAGATATAGAGCGTATCGTAAGCGTCGTTCAAAGACAATGCCGAAGAAGCAAAATAATAGTTGGTGTCCTGTCCTTGCGTTTGATTGGAGGAATACATATACACCGTCAGCTTCTGATACTCGGACTTCTTGGGGAAGGAATAGTAATAATAGGTCGATCTGCCTCCGTTGACGGCGGAGTGATACTCTGCGTTCACCCATTCGTAGGTGCCGTCGCTATTCGTGTATTTCACGGAATATTTATAATTTTTACCGGAATAGCGGACGTAATACGTACTGCCGGATACGGCAGTCACCTCCTCCGAATATTCGGAATATTTGTCGGTGTAGATATTCACCACCGTACCGTCGCCGTCGATGACCACGTTGTACGCGGCGTCGATACCGTCGCAGGCGGCGTAAATGTTATGGGTTCCGCCGAGGATCTCGACGCTTCCCCGCTGGTTACCCTTGTCGGAAACGTCGGTATTATCGGTCTTGATGCCGTCGCCCGCAGTAGCAATGAGGGTAGTGGTGCCGCTCTCCACGGTCACGCTGTCGTTGCCCTTCAGGGCATTGTCGGTGCAGGTGACAGACAGAGTCAGATTTTTGACGGTCAGATCGTCCTTGGTGTGGATGCCCTTGTTGTGTTCGGACACCACGGTCAGCGAACCCTTGCCGCAGATCTCCAGATCCGTCAAGGAATAGATCGCCGCCGCGTACTGAGTGGTATCGTCCGCGGCAATCGCCGCGCGGTTGTCGTAGACGTAATTATCCGTGCCATTCTTGGCGGTGATCGAAACCTCGTCACCGCTGAGCACGGTAATGGGAGAGGTTTGGTCTGAGGTGATGGTAACGCCGGTCAGCTCCAGATCAAATTTGTAGTCGTCGCCCACGTCGATGACGATATTACCGTCCAGCTTGCCCGAGATGGCATAGACAGTCTTTTCGCTGACGGCGTTGAAGGTAACGGTATTGCCCGAGATCGTGTAGGCGTTTTTGGTGCCCGAGATCCAAGTAATGGTCAGACCGGAGATTGCCGCGTCCCCCGCAGGCGTCTGCGTGCCCGTGTTCACGGGAGTGGTGGTCACGGGCGTGGTGTTACCGCTGTCGGTCTTGGTCATGGTAGTCACGGGCGTGTTTCCGCTGCCGTCCTTGGTGGTGGTCGCAGACGAGTTACCACCGTCTTTGGTGGTAGTAGCGGGCGTACTGCCGGCGTCGGCGGTCGTGGAAGCGGTAGTGGGCGTATCGCCGACGACCTCACCGTCGGTGGTATCGTCGGGTGACGTGTTCCCCTTAGTCATTGCGACAGTCGTTCCGTCAGTGGTTTCGTCGGTAGTCTGCTCTGTCAGCGTGCCTGCAACGGTAGTCCCGGCATCTCCGCCGCCACCGCACATGGTCAGCGCCAGCGCCATTCCGCAAAGCAACAAAAGCAGCAGAACGCCTGCCAGTATTGCGATGAGCTTTTTGTTATCCTTCATTCCTTAGTTCTCCTTTAACTGTGCTGTCCTTGCGCGGAGGATAGAGATAGCAGTATAGTGATTGATTTTATTATACCAGCCTCCCCGCCTACAGTCAACCGGTTTCACAGAAGATTCACACAAGATTCAATTTCGGACGCTCAAAAGCAGTCCCGCGGGGGACTGCTTTTGTGCACTACACCTTCTCCATCTTCACCCGAAACGATATACTTCTGGGCGTGCGCATTCCGTCGAACTGTACGCTGTACACCGCCTTGGTCAGATCCACTTCTTCGATCTTCCCTTCCCCGAAGATGCGATGGCGCACGCGAGTGCCCACGGGATAGACCTCGCTATCGCCGTCGGACAGAGTGAGGGCGGCAAGGGCGATGTAATTGCGGGCATCATGGACGAGCCGCTCGCGGGGCTCCTCGGTGACGTTCAGCAGAGCGCGGTCAATATCCAGCACGAAGCGGGAGGGATAGCGGGGGGAGCCGTCGAAATTGCGCCCTTCGGCGTCGGTGAGGAAAAGCCGCCGCTCGGCACGGGTCAGGGCTACGAAGGCGAGCCTCCGCTCCTCCTCCATCTGCTCCAGGGTGCGGGTTTTCTTGGATGGGATGATCCCTTCGGTAAGTCCGCAGAAGAAGACGTTTGGAAATTCCAGACCTTTTGCGGTGTGGACGGTCATCAGTTTCACCCGATCGCCGCCCTCGCGGTCGGTGGCGGTCATCAGCGCCACGTGAGAAAGATAGTGCTCCATCGTACACTCCTCGCCGCAGGTGGTTTCGTATTCGTAGACCGCTTGGGTCAGCTCGGCGAGATTATCGAGGCGGCTTTGCGCCCCCTCGGTGCGGAGCATGGTCTCGTAGCCGCTTCGGTTGAGCAGTGCGGACAGCACCTCGGAAATGGGTTTGCCCTCATAATCGGCAGAAAATTCCTCGATGAGAGCGATAAACCGCTTTGCTTGCGTTCCCTTGAACACCTCGTCCTCCACGCTCCGCACAAGGGCTTCGTAGAGAGTACAGCCCTCCCGCTCGGCATAATCCTTGAGAAATTTCATCCGCCGCTGACCGAGATTTCGCTTGGGTCGGTTGGCGATGCGCAGAAAGGAAAGATCGTCTTTGAGAGCGATCATCCGCAGATAGGACAGCGCATCTTTAATTTCGGTGCGGTCGTAAAATCCCGCGCCGCTGTAGACGGTGTAGGGGATCTCCTCTTTGAGGAAAACGTCCTCAATAATGCGGGTTACGTGGTGGGCGCGGTAAAGGAGGGTCATCTCCCGCCAGGGCGTACCTGCTTCGTGGAGCTGTTTGCACTGTTTTGCGATCCAGCGCGCCTCGTCCTCCTGGGTAGCGGCGTGATGCCACAGCGGTTTGTCACCGTTCGGAAGGGTGGGAATCAGATTCTTCTCGATCCGACGGCGGTTATGGGCGATCAGATCGTTTGCCGCCGCCAAAATCTCGGGGGTGGAACGGTAGTTCTGCATCATCATAATCGTGCGCGTCCCCGGGAAGGCGTTCGGGAACTCCATCAGATAGCGGAGGGACGCACCGCGCCAGGTGTAGATAGTCTGGTCGGGATCGCCCACCACGAAGAGATTTTTGTGATAGTCGCAGAGTACCTTCATCAGGCGAAACTGAATCTCGTCGATGTCCTGATACTCGTCGATCATAATGTATTCCAGCCGAGATTGCCACTTTCGGCGGATTTCGGCGTTTTCTTCGAAGATATAGAGGGAAAATTTGATCAGATCGTTGTAATCCAGCCCGAAGCACTTCTTCTGCTGGTAGAGATAGCCGTAGAAGATGATGTCCGACGGACGGTTGGCGGAAAGATATTTTTCCTTCAGCTCGTCCGGAGAAAAGCCGATGAGATCGCGGTAATAATCGGGGATCTCGAAGAGCTTTTTGATCTCGATCATATCTCGCGCGTTCGAAAAGGTCATATCCCGCAGGGTCAGCCCCCGCTCCTCGTAGATGATCGCCAGCATGGCGTCAATATCGCTGTTATCCAGCACTAGGAAGGATTTGGGATAGCCCACGGCGTGGCTGTCCTCCTGCAGGATGCTGACGCATAGGCTGTGGAAGGTGCAGATATAGCCGGTGTCGCTGTCGCCGGTGAGGGTATGGATCCGCTGGCGCATCTCGTTGGCGGACTTGTTGGTGAAGGTGACGCAGAGGATGTTGCCGGGCAGGATGCCCACTTCGTTAACCAGATACGCAAATCTATGAGTCAGCGCGCGGGTCTTTCCGGTGCCTGCACCTGCGATCACTCTCACGTAACCCTCGGTAGCGGTCACCGCCTCGATCTGGGCGGGATTGAGATTTGCAAGAAGATCCATAGTCTGCGCTCCTTTCATAGCAAGAACATCTGTTCACAGTATAGCAGATGCAACGGCACTTGTCAAGGGGGATCAAAGGATTTGAGGGAGATTTTCTTTTGAAATAGGGGTTTGATTTGCATCCATCGGGACGATTTTGGAAAAATTAGCGCATTTTACAACGAACAGTTTATATTCTCTCGTTTTTACTATTCACATTCCACAAAAGATCTGCTATAATGAATCCATCACCCCGCAAGGAGGACACGACCATGAAAAAGATCCTGCAAGCCGTGACAATGGGGCTGAGCTTGGCGCTTCTGCTCCCCGCCATCGGCGCCTGCAATTCGACCAAGGAGACCGATATGACCACACCGTTATCATCCTACACCACTACCACTACTGCTGCTACCAATGATCCCGACCTGACCACCTCTATCCCGCCCGAGGAGCTTCCCCCTGACGTAGAGGAGACGGGCAATACCCTGCTGATCGACGCCGAAAACGAGCAATTGTCGGTGACTCTCTGCTCTCCCCGCACTCTGCGGATCCAATATTCTGCCGACGGAGCCAACGGCTACCGTCCCGAAGATCCCGAATATTACATGGTACAGAAGGAGATCTTTGGCGAGGTCGCTCACTCGGTCACCGAAGCAGACGGCGCCACCGTCATCCGCACCGAGGAAGTAGAAGCAAAGATCTACAGATCTCCCTTCCGCGTAGAGGTCTACGATCTGGAGGGCAATCTGCTTTCCAAGGACAGCGAGCAGGGCATTTATCAAAAGGGCTCTACCGTCGGCGTACGCAAGACCGAGGGCACGAAAAATGCCGGCGGCATTTTCGGCTTCGGTTCAGGCGATCACGGCAGACGGGACGAGCTCAACCGCTACGATCAGGACTTCTCCGAGTTCGCTATGTCCCACGGACGGGTGGTCGCTCCCTTCTTTATGAGCACCGTAGGCTACGGCGTGTTTCTGAACACCATCAGCGAGGACACCACCTTCTTCAAGCATGGCGGCGGCTTTGAGACCGAGGATTATCTGGACTACTTCTTTATGTACGGACCCGACTTTAAGACTATTCTGAACGAGTACGCCGAGATCACGGGACGGATGGAGCTCTACGGCAAATGGGCACTGGGCTTCATGCTCTCCAAATACGGCAACGACAACGCCACCCAAGCGGAGTTTTTGGAGTGGATCCACCGTCTGCGGGACGAGGGCTACCCCTGCGACGTCTACGTCTTCGACTACGGCTGGCGAGGCGACGTGAACGTGACTCGCGCCAATTATTCGGCAGGTCAGAAATGGGGCAACCAAATGTGGAGCAACGACACCGCCAAGTTCCCCGACATCGCCGCCATGTTTGCAGAGGCGCGGGCGCTGGGCTTCCACGTAGGACTCCACAACAACGCAGGCACCCCCGAGGCGTCGGGCGGTAAGCTGCTGTTCAAGCCTCCCTACTCCGACAGATGGGTGAAATCCTATATGGACAGCGTCATTACCACGGGCTACGGCGACTTCTTCTGGCCCGACGAGTTTGACGTGCTGGGCTCCAACACCGCTCCCGTCTTCGCCGCGCTGGGCGCATACGAGGCGTGGAAGGAATACACCGACGAGTCCCGTCCCATGTTCATGACCCGCGGCAGCTACGCCGGACAGCACTACGCTACCGCTTGGTCGGGCGACATCGATGCTTCCGAATCTGACCTCGCCTATATGATCGGCTTCCACATTGACACCGGTCTGATCGGCTACTGGACGACCTCCAGCGATCTTGGCGGCTTCAAGACCCGCCCCACCGACGACCTCTACACTCGCTGGGTGGCCGAATTCGGCGCGTGGTCGGGCATGATGCGTACCCACGGTCATGACGGACGTGAGCCCTGGACCTACGACGAGACCGCGCAGGAAACGCTGAAGCAAAACCTCGAGATCCGCTACTCCCTCTACCCCTACCTCTACACTACCGCATGGCAGGGCTACAGCACGGGCGTTCCCATGATGCGTGCGATGATTCTGGAGGACGGCAGTCAGTATAGTCCCGATGCTTGGAATCTGAATCAGCAGTACTATTTGGGCGATTGGTTCTTAGTCGCCCCCGCTACTGAGACCGAAGATACCTACGTTTCGGTCTGGTTTCCTCCTAACACTACTTGGTACAACTACTACACCGGCGAGCGCTACGAGGGTGGCGAGAACGGCAAGACCGTCCGCGTTTACGCAGAGCTGGACGAGATCCCCGTCTTTGTGAAGGCGGGCGCCATTATTCCCATGGGTCCCGACGTAGACTACGCTGACGAGGTTCCGCTGAGTCCGCTCACGCTGGACATCTACCCCAAAGGCACCACTACCTATACCCTGTACGAGGATGACGGTGTCAGCCGCAAGTATCTTACTGAAAACGCTTACGCTACCACCACCTACACCTGCACGCTGGACGGCAACACCGTCACCTTTGAGATCGGTGAACGGGTCACCCCCAATCCCAACGTTTACACGCCCGCAGACCGTTCCTACGATCTGATGATCCACAACATCGGCGGTGTGAAGAGCGTCTCCCTGGACGGCAAGGCGCTGACAGTCTACACCTCCCGCGAGGCACTGGACGCGACTGAGAGCGGCTGTTATTTGGACGGCACTACCTTATTCGTGAAATTTGACGACACCGCCAAGGCGATGACGCTGGCAGTCGAGGTAACCTCCATCGTGGAGCCCATCGAGGCGGACACCTCTGTGGACGACTCCCATACCTATCCCGCCATTGAGGACGGCACTCTCTACGAGCTGGAGAACGCCCAGACCAAGTCCATGAACACCGAATCGCTCTACGTCATCCACACCGACGGCGAGTGGAAAGGTTATACCGGCGAGGGCTTCGTGAAGCCCTTCAAGATCGCGGGAGACTCCATCTTCTTTGATGCTAACGTGAAGGAAGGTGGCGTCTACGATCTGACGATCCGGGTCAACTGCGGCAAGAAAAACAGTGCACAATACGACAACACCAACCGCACGGGCGGTCTGTACGTGGACGGCGTGAAGGTAGCCGACCTCTCCTTTGCAGTCACGCCGACTTGGGGCGACTCCTCCAAAAACGGCGATTGGCGGGAATACACCCTCACGGGCATTACACTGAGCAAAGGCGTCCATACCTTCACCATCGTGGCAGAGGGATCGAATCCCGGCAATTACAATCTGGATTCCCTGCGATTCAACATCGCGGACGACGCGGTAAACGGATTTGAACAGGTGAAAGCGGAGACCGCTGACGTTAAGGAAGGCTTTACCGCAACGGCTGAAGGGCTCCACACCGATGCAGACGTGGCAACGCTGGGCTTCGTCAAGATCTTGGCAGACGGCAAGCAGGAGTTTTCCATCCACGTCTGCAGCAACAGCGGCGGCACCGTCACCGTTTACGAGACGGGCGTGGGTGACAAGATCCTTGCCACAATCGAGCTCCCCTCGGACGGCAAGTGGCAAACTATCACCCTGCCCTGCAAGGATACCGACTCCGATCCCAGTGCCATCTGGCTGGAGATCCGCGACGCGGACGTTGTCGTGGACTGGATCAGGTTCGGATAAACGCAAGCATCCCCGAAAAGATCAAATGCACAAGTCCGTTAAAATGGACTTGTGCATTTTCTTCAAGGATTTGGTTTGTACTGATGTGTGCAACACGTTATAAATGCGCTGAGCACAAACCAATAAACATACTACGAAGGTGCTTCGAACTTACTCATCCTCCGCAGAGAGCATTGTCCCCAGCGTACCGACTCGCTCTTTGGTCGGAGAATATCCGTATTCTTTCTTGAAGCATTCCGAAAAATAGGTCTGCGACGTAAATCCGACTGCCGACGCTGCCTCAGAAACGGTACAACCTTTGTTCTGCAGCAAGCTGCGCGCATAGACAAGCCGTGTCTTCATCAAATAAGTGGAAAATGTGATCCCAAGCTCGTTCTTGAAAAGCTCACCCAAATAATTCGGTGTCAAATGAATTGCTGCGGCGACCTGTCGTAGGGTCAGCTTCTGCTTGAAATGGATACGGATGTATGCAACCGCCTGCATGACCGCGCTGTTGTATGAGTGCTTCGCCGATGCCTCACAGGGAACGGTGCGTAAAAAATAAAGCAAAACCGTTTCAAACAGGCGACGGACGGCGTAACCGCGCAGATCGTTCTTGCTTTCAAACTCTGTCCACAGCAGAAAAAGCAGTTGCTCCATCGCCACCCTGGTCTCACCAACAAAGTTTACTACGGTGGAACCGCTGTGACAGAGGATCAGCTCCTGCAGCTCATTAGAAATCTGCGCATCGTTGAAAGCGATGTTATAAAGCTCTGCCTGATGCCCGATCACCTGATGGTGATCCGAAGGAGTGACCAAATAAGCAGAACCTGCCGGCAACAAATATTCCTGACCGTTATAATAATAGGTCACGCTCCCGCTTTTAACATACTCAAATTCATAACAATCGTGCCAATGATAGCAGGATTTCTGATCGTAGTATTTGTGAGTCACTTCAATGTTCTCTTCTTTGAACACACCTACCGTACGAAGCAGGAACGGAATCCCTCTTTTTTCGTCTGACATACGTCCTCCATCACTTCAAAATCTCGTTGCCCTCTGCATCATCGTTCTGCAAGATTTTAAGAAATAAAGCGTTCCTTTTTACACATATAATGACAATTAGCGTATTTTACTTCAATTATACCCCATATAAGTGCAAAAAGCAATCCGTGATTTTCGGATTTTCGTCCAAAAATCACGGATTGCAGATTATTCCGTCGGATGTTTACAGCGAGCAAAGCACTCCGCCCTCTGCCGCAAAGGGATCGTCGATGACGATGCGTCCTTCCCCGGTGTCGCCGACGCCGCTGTACAGATCCACCTTTCCATCCGTGCGAGGGAGGATACCGGTAGTGAATACGCAATCTGCAAGCCGGGGAACCTTGGGGACACAGGCAGGATAGCAGGATTTGGTACCGATGATCTCGACGGCAGACGCCGTCCGGCTGACCGGATCCACCGTAAAGGCGGTGTTGACGTAGACCTGCAGAGGCTGTCCGTCTGCGGTACGGTCGTCGTAGCTCATGTGGCCGATCACGCCGATCTTTCCGCTGTTCAAAAGGTACGCTTGGTTGACGCCTCCCCATTCCCCCTCGCCGATGACGTCGGCAAGATACGGCGCGGTGTCAATGACCTCTGCGTCCAGCGCATCGAGACGGTCAATCACCGTAAAACCGATCTGCGCCTTGGCACCGCCGGTATAGGTGCCGTTGCGGGGACGGGAAAAGACGCCGATCCTGCCGTCGGGCAGTTCGATCAGACGTATATCCTTCATCCGATCGGGACCCGTAGTAAAGTAGGTCATACGGGTTTCGTCGCCGCGATAGAAGTAGCCGTAATAGGTATCGATCCCGCCTCTCGTTTTACGGACGTGGGTACCGCCGAGAATCAGCTCACCGCCGATGCGCTGGAGATACGGATCCTCTAACTGATACGCCATGCTGTTTTCCACCAGCGAGTATTCGTCCTTTCCCGTCTCAACGAAGAGCCGCACGATAGAGTTCGCCCACTCTTCGGGGCGCTCCACTCTGCCGTAGATATAGCGCCTTCCGTCCACACCCGTAAACGGAAGAGAGCAGTTGTAGACGTCGAAGCCCTCCACGCCGATAAAGGTCAGCAGTGCACTCTCGTAGACTCGTTTATTTTTTTCAAACAGTTCTTTTTTTGCTTTTACGTTCATAATGCTCTCCATCATCATTTTGATAGTTTTCTGCATTCATTATATCTTGTTTGTCCGTGAATTGCAATACATAATGCAATGTACTGTTTTTGAAAATCAATGATAGACTACCCGCTTTTTATAATGACGGATCGCAGAAAACCGCCGTCTCCCGAGGGAAACGGCGGTAAAAAACTGTTTAGTTGCTGCCGTACATGGTCAGCTCAGAGATCTGCATTTTGCCGGTACCGTACCCGCTGCCGCCTTCTGCCGCGAATATATACAGGGCGAAGTACTTGCAAGCGGTATCGTTATCGGTCAGAAACGCCTTATCCGTGTTGTTGGCGGAGGGCATATCGGCATCGTAGACCTCGTCCAGCACGATCCAGGTCTTGCCGTCCACCGAGCCCTTCAGGATCCAGGTCTTGGGATTACGGTCAGGATTACCGGCGGTATCGTTGCCGGTGGTCATTACGTAGCCCTTCACCGAGACCGCTTCCTTAGTCGTCCAGCTGATGACCGCCGCGCTGTTGGCGGTGCAGAACTTGGTGGAGGTGGAGCCGTCCAGCAACATGGTGGGCGATTCCTCGCTCTTAAAGCCTGCAGTTCCCTGCACCGACTTGTCGATGACCAGACCGTTCAGGTTAGTGTACGCCTTGACGGTAGAAAGTTCCACGGTAGGCTCTGCCTCTGTAGAACCGTTATAGGTGGGAACAGCGGGAATTTCAACTAAGAACGCTTCGGTATACTTGGGCAGCTCGGTGACGGTGATCTTGCCGGATTTTGCGGTGAACTTGTAGGTTTTAGCGTCTGCGTAATAGACCTGCACGTTATCTGCCGCGTCCAGCATACCCTGCAGCTTGTGCGCGTTGCCGGTGACGGTATTGTACTCGGATCCGGGAACCACCGCGTAGGGAGCGGCGATCTTGGAATAGAGCGTGGGCAATTCGTTGAAGCAATGATGCGCCGCCTGCACGATCGTGGCGTTCAGGGTCTTCTCGGTATACATGGAGCACATCACGTTCTCGGAAACGGTGCTGATGTCACCCAGAAGCATCACGGACGCACCGCCGAAGGTGATCTCCAGCACGGTAGAGGTAGCGTTGAAGTCGCCGATGGTGGTCTTACCGTTTTCGTTCACTGCGTCCTCGTGAGTGAAGAGCACGTCAAACTGCACGCCCTGAAGCTTGAAGGACTGTCCCGTGTGCAGATCCACATGATCGCAGTTCGGGAAATACTGATTCAGCGTATCCTTCATCAGGAAGGTGTTGCTGTCGTATCCACCGGACATGACCTGATAGGAAGGAATATTGAAATAAGTACAGTCGATGGTGATCTTGTCGTGATAGGTCTCCACAAACTTATGCCCTATGTACACGTGGTCGCCGTGGGCGTGGGAATAGAACCATCCGCGGATGTGGAGCTTGGAAGTAGACGCGGTGCCGGTAATGTCGCAGAGGAAGTTGTACAGACCGTCGATGGCAGCGTCGCTTGCCTGCCGCTCGTGACCGCCGTCGATGATCATCACGCTGTTATCGGCGAACTTGATAATGTAGCACATACCGCAGTCGATCTTCCAATAATCGTCGGGGGAGTAGGTACCCGTGCCCTCGGTATGATCCAGCGCGTACTGGTAGAACTCGGTGGTACCGCTTCCCTGCTTGCCGGAATCGATTTCATCCGCCATCAGCGTGCTGGCTTTATCCAAAATGATGCGAACCTGTTTGTTGTAGGCGGTATAATAGATGTAGTAGTTGCTATCGCCCTTGGTGAGGGTAGCAAAGTAATTCCCCTCGATCTCGTTGGAGGAGGTTTTCTTGTAGCCCTCGGCGGTCAGCGTATTCAGATAAGCATTGTAGCTGGACAGTCTGGTTTTGGAGATCACCAGCATCTTGGAGTCGGTAGAGGTAGTGGAGGTCTTGTCGTTGGCATTACCGGGACCTGCGTTGTATACGGTAGAGGAAACACTGCCGTCCGGATAATCGGGAAGCGATTTGAAATCGGAATATTTCGCAAAAGACACTGGGGTTCCTCCGGTAAACAGAGCAGAATAATTGACACTTCCGGTGTAGACCGTCTTTCCGTCGCCGATCACCTCTGCGGTGACGCGGCTCCAGCCGGAGTACGGGGCGCCGGTGACTACCACGCCGAACAGCTTGCTACCCTCTTCCGCGTGATAGGTCTGTCCCTTGGCGGTAACGCTCTGATAGGTTTTGAGATCGCTGCCAAGCGTAAAGGTCTTGGTAACGTCGGCACCTACGAAGGTCACCTGCAGTTGGATCTTGCTGTAAGCGTCCAGCTTTTTCTCGGTTGCCGCCAGCACGAAGCGGATATCTACCGTATCGTCGCCCTCACGGGTGGACAGATAAGCGGCAAATCCGTCGCCTGCCGACAAGCCTTCCGCAACCTCCCATTTGTGGATGGGATAGCCGCCGTCGGGATTCTGTGCGTAATAATTCTTAGCGTCGGTGGAACTCATCTTGGTCCACAGATCGGAAGCAGAGGTGAAGGCGGTGCCGGCGTTACCCGACGCCACGTTGCCCGAGTTCAGATCGCGCTCGTACTCGGTTCTGCCCTGCTGATAAAAATTCTTGAAGGTAGCGTACGAAGGATTGCGCACCACGCAGATCTCCGCCTCCAGCGCCTCGGGAGAAGCGTTGTAGCAATAGAGAACGTCTACTTTATGGCTCTCTGCCATGTTGGCGTAGCCGAAGATGCCGAAATAGGTACCGTAGCCGTTGCGGGAAACGGTCTTCCCGTTATCGGAATAAGCAATGACATTGCCGGTATTGTAGCAAGCCACGATCTCGCCCGCACGGACATAACCGATAATACCTGCGGCACGCTCACCCTTCAGATTGTTGACGGTGATGTCACCGGTGTTCGCGCAGGAGTAGATATTGGTGATACTGGTGTCGCCGTTGACACAGGACTGACCGATGATACCGCCGACGTTACAGGAGCCGCCGTCTACGGTAACGGTGCCCGTCTGCTTGCAGTAGGCAACCTCGGTAGTAGCGCTGTTGGCAGACATACCGACGATGCCGCCGATGGCACCGTTGGTGCCGTCACCGAAGCTACCCGTGCCGGGGGTGGTGGAGGTCACGGTAGCGTTGATGCTGCCTGCGGTACGGCAATACTGCACGGTACCGTCAACGTTTGCGGAAGACGCAAGAGTGATGCCCGCAATACCGCCTACCAAAGGCTGACCGGAGGAATTAACGGTGATCTTCACGTAGGAAGTACAGTTGAAGATCTCACCGCCGCCGATGAGCGCCGCGGCGACACCGCCCACAGCCGCCCGCTTGCAGGTCACGTCAACAGTGCCGGTAACCACCAGGTTTTTGACTTCACCACTGACCGCACCGAAAAGACCGAAGAGCGTATCGTCGGTGGTACTACTGCCGCTGATCGCCAGCTTGACGGTGTATCCGTTGCCGTTAAAGCTACCGCTGAAGGGCGCGGACACCGTTCCGATGGGAGTCCAGCTTTTCTGTGAGCTCAGATCAATATCCTTGGTGAGGATATAGTCACCGTCGGGATGGGACGCCGCGTATTTAAGTCCGGCAACATCCTTGATCTCGTAGACGTCAGCCGCCTCTGCAGACAGCTCAAACGCAGGGAGACACGGGAGAACAGTCAACACCGCCAAAAGCAGAGCCAGCCATTTTCCGAGCCGGTGTTTGAATTGAATATTCATGTATAGTTCCGCCTTTCCGCGCTTCGATCGCTCCGAAGCGTATATATTTATATTATACCATACCCGCCTGTTTCCGTCAAGTCGTACCTGCACGTCAATTTCTCAAAAACAACGGAATTTCATCAAAAAAACAAGGGACGTGAATCCGTCCCTTGTGAATATTCATTTACGCACCGGCGCGCAGTCCCTCAACGATGGTGGCAATACTGCTCTCCCAAGTAGGAGACATACTTTTCACCTTACGGTTCAATACGCTGGAGCCGCCGCTGTGATTGGAACGGAAGTACCACGCAATATCGTTGATTTCATGAGAATAAGCGAACACGAAGTCGGTAGTTACGTTTTCACGGATCAAATCGATCATTTCGCCGGAAGCCTCGTCGCGGGTGTACTGAATCTTCAGCGCGCTCTCGTAGTACTTGGGCGTAACGTCGTTGTAACTGCCTGCCGCCATTGCTTCCATCGTTGCACAAATACCGGGGAGCTTTTCAAGCGGAATACTGCTGGGGATTCCCAAAAGCGTAATGCCGTCCTGCAACGTGGTCAGATAGGTGGGCTGATTGTCATCTAATTTAGGTGCGGGAATAATGGCGTAATTCTCCATCGAATCAAAATACGATGCTGCGGTCATGATCTTGTCCACCAAGAAAAGTGCGTTCCCTGCCGCAAAATTTTCGGGGCACCAGGACTGCTCCATTACGGAAACCATGCGCGTTGAATCCATTCTGGTCAAAGCCTGCAGCTTATCCGCAAATCTACGCGAAACATCGTTGCCGAGGGTGATGACGATCTCACCGTCCTGCACTGCGCCGAAGGTAACGCCGCACCCTACAGCCAGACCGTCCAGCAGATCGTACTCACCGGTGATGAAGCCAAACTGGTCTCCGTCGTCGGGCTCTTGGTTGCCGTTCGTATCTACCCACGCCTGAGAAGACATCGTGGTAAGCTTATCCATAGTCCACTGACCTTCGCGGGCAATGGCGTAAATATCCTCGTTGGGGAACAGCGTATTGAAAATCTGCGTGTTGACGAAGGTACAGTACATACCGGAGGTGTAACGCAAAGATACGTCGCCGGTCGCCCAGTAAGTTGCACCGTCCAAAGCGATATTATTCATAAACTGGTCGCTCCAGTAAGGCTTGTCGAAATTCAGATAACCGATACTGGAAATTTCCTCGCCCTTCAAATTGTAAAGGTTAGAGTTCAAAGCCAGACCAACGGAAAAATACTGATAGCCGCCGATGATGTCGTAATCATCGCCGCCCGCCTGAATGATCAGCGAGGCGGTGGAGGCAACGCTTTCGTGATCCACGGTCTCAACCACTTCGATCGTTACGCCCAGACGTTTCTCGATCGCCTTGTTTCGCAGATAGATCGCGGAGGAAACAATATCCTCATCCTCTTCGTCCGCAACGAAGGAACGAATTGTAATATCTTCATCACAGCACAAAATCTTGATATCCTGTCCCTCAAAGTTCAGATTATCGGGAAGATCATCCGTAACGGCAGCGTCGGAATCGCCGGATACGACGGGCGACGTTTCTTTCTTCTCTTCGGTATTTGCACAGGAAGCCAGTACGCCGAGCATCATTCCCGTCGCAAGCAGACTGCAAAGTAACTTTTTCATATTCATATCTCCTGATTCAAATCATTGATATATTCGCAAAAACTGTCAGCGCCCCGACAAGCGAGCCGCTGACAGTTTTAATCCATCTCTTCTCTGATTTACTGATTGTAAAGCTGGAACTCGTAGAGACGAATAGTACCGACACCGTTGACTTGGTCAACGGTATAGCCCTTGATCATCACGTAGCGTGCGCTTTGGCTGCCGATATTGAAGGATACCAGATCCTGGTTGCAGGATGCCTGATAGTCAACGGAGATCCAGTTCACGCCGTCGTTGGAGATCAGAATCTCCCACTCGGTCATGTTGGCGTAGGTTTCCACGGATCTGGTATTGTAGATGGTATAGGTGTTGAAGGTCTTCTTCTCACCCAAATCCAAAACGATCCACTGACGGGTGCCGTCCAGGCTGTAGGTCTTATCCTTTACAGAGCTGGAGGTGGAGCACCACTTGGTATTCAGTTTGCCGTCTACCAGCTTATCCGCGCCCTCGGAAACCTTGGTCTGACCCGATACCTTATATACGGTAGCGCCCAGCGCCAGGTTGTCGCCCTCGGTAACCGGAGTTGCCAAAGCAGTAGCGGTCTTGTTGCCGGGGTTCTTATCGGTAACCATAGGATAAACGGGATCGTTTACGTAAGGAACGTTTTCGGTCAGGAAATTATCGGTATATTCGCCAAAGCCTTTGAAATCCCATGCGCCGGACTTGAAATCGCTGGCGTACTGGGCACGAACGTCTTCCATGCAATCAAAGCCGGTGATCTCTTTGACGATCTTGTTGAAGGTGCTGTTCTTGTTGGTTGCGTTGTCATCGCCGCCGCGCAGGCTGCCGTTTTTGATCTCGTAGACCAGCGTATCCAGCAGACCGCGTACCTTGTTGCCGTTTGCATCCAGGGTAGTGGGCCAATTGTAGTCCAGATATGCGAAGAACCACTTGGAGCCGTCACCGTATGCGCCCCAGTTCCAGTTGTAAAGGTCGTTCTGGTTCGCATCCTGATAGAGCTGAACGTACTTGCCGTCTGCCCAGTGATGGTAACGGAAGCCACCGTAGTTTGCCATGTTCTCGGTAAACCAGTGACCGTCACCGTAGGAGAAGTTGAACTGCTGAACGGAGTGGGTGATCTCGTGAGAGAAGAAGCCGATATCGGCGGGGTTCGCGTTAGCATAGTCGGTGCTGACCACTACCTTGGTGCCCATCGCATATGCAACACCGTCGTAAGTGGGGTCAGACACGAAGGTGATGGTGGTGGGCTCGTCGCCGTTTGCCCATCTCTGATACAGTCTGGGATAGGTGTTGTAGAACAGATTGATCAGGCTTTCCATGTAACCGTCAGCAGTAATGGCATCCCAGTCACCGGTCAGCTGCAGGTGCAGATTGGGATTTCTGGGATCCTCCACCTCGTTGATCTTGATAGGAGCAGAGCCAAGGCACTTGCCGCCGCTGATGACGTTGACGTAATAATCGCCGCTTTGACCGTAGGGAATAGTCATCTGACCTGCGCCGGCATAACTGCCGTCATCGCTCTTTCTGGGTACGATATTGTTGCAAACGATGATGCCGTCGCCGGTATCGTTCTGTTTGGTACTGATGTTGACTTTATAAGTTGCGGGAAGGTTCGTATGGAACTTAAAACGCAGGAACGCGCCGGTGTTACCGGTCACCTCGGAGTAATCAAGGCTGGTGCGCAGCTCAATCTCCTGATAGTAAACGATCAGTCTGCCCAGCTTGGCGTTGACCTGAATCACCGCACCCAGTCCCTTGGTCTGAGACACGGCGTTTTCGGCAACTTTTTTGTAAACGAATTCGTCGTTCTCATATCTTACACGGTAATAAGCCAGCTTGTTATTCTGAACGTATTTACTATACTGGGTGTTATCCTCATCCTCGATATACGCCAAAAGATCGCTACCGGTACCAAGGAAGTCGTAAAGCGAGTAATCCACGCCGGAGTTGATCTGCCACTCAGCACCGGAGGTAACCGCGCTGTAGCCCTCGAACTCCTCGGTAGTGGGTGTGGACGCCTCGATGACGGTCTTCAGCGAGGTCATATCCTGATTCAGCTTGACGTTATGCTCGATGGTGACGGTGGAAGTGGTAGGATTCGTGGTAGAATCCGGAGCCCTCGTCGTGGTGGTTGGAGCGGCAGTCGTAGTAGTATCTGCCACAGTGGTGGTTTCTGCCGACGTCTTACCCGCGCACGCCGCAAAAGAGGTCAGTGCGGTAGCCAGCAAGAGAACCAAAGCGATTTTTTTCATAGCATTTCCTTTCTCGGTTTCCGTCAATCTTTGATAGAATTGTCCGGAGAGTATTTCAAAACCGTTCACCGGGACAAATGCCCCGAACGACGTTTTCAGTTAGCATTATTATACCACAGAACCGACGCGGATGCAATCAGCATTTTGACGAAAATCAACCTTTGTTTTTGTACAGAAACACCAATTTTCCATTCTGCTTCTTTGCCCCGCAACGAATTGCAAGATCGTTCGGAATCGTTTTCACGGATGGATGGCTACCGCCTTCCGGCGACCAAAACGACCGATCGTTGGAGTTTCTCCAACGATCGGTCGTCGTTTCAGATAATTGATTTTTGTTTTCGCTTGAACTTATCCCGCCGCGCGTGCTCCATCAGTAGCAGGAAGCACAACACGATCACCGCAACGGCGACCAGCAGCAGAAATCCGATCACGCCAAGCAGCAACGGGTTTATCGGCTCTCTCTGCGCCTTGTCTGCCTGCGGATCGTATTCCACAGTTCGGGTCTCGGTGTGCTGACAGCGGCTGCAGATGTGACGCTCCAATCCGTCAGAGTCCTCGGTGGCTTGATACACCGTCTCCCATTCACCGAAATCGTGACCCAAGTGCGGTAACACCACCGTTTCGGTATGACCGCAACCGTCGGAGCAATAGCCGATCTTTACGCCGCTGGACGTACAGGAGGGTGCCGTCACTTCGTTCCATACCATATCGTAAGGAAGCAGATCGGTGAAATCCCCCCGCTTGACCGTGCCGCACCCCTCGTACTGACAGGTATACACCGTATATCCTTGCGCCGTATGCGACGCCGCAATCACCTCGGTCTTCCAATTGTGCTCTACCATCGGGATCTCTTCGGTCGTATACTGCCCACAGACCAAGCACACGTTTCTCAGGTGTCCCACGCTGTGGCAGGTAGGCTCGGTAATGACGGTCTGGCTGTATGTATGCGATGCAGTCCCCACTTGGTCGGTCTGGAAGCTGTCCCCGCATCGGGTACAGGTATGGAGCGTATAACCGATAGAACTGCAAGTGGGTTCGATCACGTCGACCTGGTAGCTGTGCCCAAGTGCCTGCCCTTGCTCAACCTTCTCCGTAGTCCCACAAACGCTGCATCGATTGGTGACCGAACCGGCATCGGTACAGGTAGGATCGGTGGAAGCGATCTGCTTCCAGCTGTGCGGAAGCTTCTCTGCGTGCTCCACCAGCTCTACGTAGGAGCACTCCTGACAAAGGTAAGTGGTAAAACCGGTGGACGTGCAGGTCGGGGCGTATACGATCGGCGTCCAGGCGGCACCGCATTTCGGACAATTCGGAATTGACGACGCATGGGAATGCGACTCTTCCGCCGAAACGGGCGCACCTCCCATACACACAAGCAGAACGAGCAGCGATACCAATACCGCTGCAAGTCCGCACCATTTATTGCGCCAAAGCACCATAACCAAATCTCCCGATCCTATCAAACCTGTTTTCTATCATACAACATTTTGCGACAAATTGCAAGTGCTTTTCAAAAGTTTCGCAGAAATTTCGCGATTTTCGCGGCGGTAATTTTTGCCTTCTCTTTTTGTCTGTTCACCAAAAGAAAGACCGTCCCCAGCACGACGGCTCCGTCCATCGCCGGGGAGACGTTTTCCAGATACAGCCGATCGATCTCCGTCTTCATCCGCGGGGGCGGATCGCCGCAAAGCTGGGACAGCCCCGTGATCCCGGGGCGCAGGACGTACACGCCTGCCCGTTGGCGCATCCGATGGATGCCTCCCTCGCCCGCGATCAGCGGACGGGGGCCGATCAGGCTCATCTCGCCTCTGAGTACGTTCCAAAGCTGGGGCAGCTCGTCGATTCCCGTGCTTCGCAGAAACGCTCCGCCGGGAATATAATACCGCTCGGGTTCGGCAAGTGCCTCTCGCGGCAGAACGGGCGCCTCTTTCCGCATAGTGCGGAATTTACAGACGAAAAAAGGCTTTCCGTCCCTGCCGATCCGTTCCTGACGGTAGATCACTCCCTCGCCCGACAGCGCACAGACCGCCGCCGCTCCCGCCCAAACCGGCAGGAGCAGAGCAATCCCGCCCGCCGCCAGAACGCAGTCCGCCGTCCGCTTGAGTCCTCCCGATTTCATCCGACTCACCCCTTCTCTTCCCTATTTTGCCCGCCCCCGACCGGATTATTCTTTTCGAAATGAATTTTCAGACTTGTATGCCGTCGTTCATACAGGGTTCATATTTGGGGTGTAAAATAAAATGAAATATTTTGTTTTCGAAAGGAAATATACCAACATGGCAAATAAAAAGACTTCCATCGGCGGGCAGGCGCTGATGGAGGGCATTATGATGCGCGGTCCCGAGGTCACCGCTATGGCGGTTCGCCGCGCCGACGGCAGGATCGTGATGGAGGACTTCCCCACCAATACGAACGTCCCCAAAATCTGCAAGCTGCCGCTGATCCGCGGTATTTACGGCATGGTTACCTCCTTCACCGTAGGCTACAAGTGTCTGATGCGCTCCGCCGATCTGTACGCCGACGATCTGATCGCTGAGGAAGAAGCCAAGGAAGCGGCAAAGGTTGCCCCCCAAGAAGCCGCCGAGCCTTCTGCCCAAGATGCGACCGAGGTAGTCTCCGACGCGACCGAAACGGTTTGCGCCGCTGACGACGCCGCGCCCGCTAACGATACTGCTCCCGTGACCGAAGCTGCCAAGGAAGCACCCGCTGACAAAAAAGACACTCCCGCCAAAGCCAAGGAAGAGGGCGGCGTGTTCAGCACGGTCGTCGGTGTGATCACCATGGTGATCGCCGTAGTGCTGATGCTGGGTCTGTTCTTCTGGCTCCCCACCTTCCTGTACGATATTTTCATCGCCAAGCTGGCATCGGGACTTACCGGATTCGGTGCCCGCCTGCTCCGATCGGTCTGTGAGGCGACCGTCCGCGTAGTGCTCCTGCTGCTCTACATGATCTTAGTCTCCCAAATGAAGGAGATCAAGCGCACCTTCATGTACCACGGTGCCGAGCACAAGACCATCTTCTGCTACGAAAAAGGGCTTCCCCTCACCGTGGAAAACATCCGCCCCATGCGTCGCTTCCATCCCCGTTGCGGCACCTCCTTCCTGATTCTGATGGTGCTGGTAGGCATTCTGCTGGGAATGTTTATTCCCTTCACCGGCTGGCTTCGCGTGGTCTGTAAGATCGCCGTGATCCCGCTGACCGTAGGCATCGGCTACGAGCTGATCAAGCTGGCAGGCAGACACGATAATCTTCTGACCCGCATCATTTCCGCTCCCGGCGTTTGGTTCCAGCACATCACCACCAAGGAGCCCGACGATCAGATGATCGAATGCGCCATCGCCGCCATGGAAAAGGTCATCCCCGAGGATAAAGAAAAGGATAATTGGTAAATCGACACCACCCCGTCCGGGGTGGTGTTTTGGGTTTGAATGAGGAGGTTTACAACAGCCGCCCCCTTCCTCGGTCATCCCGAGCGGCGCAAGCGCCCCCTTTTGCGGTCATCCTAATCGGAGAAAACGCTCCCCCTTTTGCGGTCATCCTCGAGCGGAGAAAATGCCCCCTTTTGCGATCATCCTGAGCGGCGCAAACGCCCCCTCTATCGGTCATCCTCGAGCGGAGAAAATGCCCCCTTTTGCGATCATCCTGAGCGGCGCAAACGCCCCCTCTATCGGTCATCCTGAGCGGAGAAAACAGCCCACCGGGCTGTTTTCGTAGTCGAACCCCCGCCAAAGCGGGGGCGCCGAAGGCGGGATCTCCAAGGGAGTCTGATCAGACTTGTTTCGAGATCCTTCGGCTACGCAGGCACGCCGCAGGCGTTCCTGCATTGCTCGAGGATGACCGATAGAGGGGGTACCGTTCGTGCGGTCTGCACGGAGTTGGAGTTGGTGGTGATTGTTTGGTGCGGACGCGCAATGCGCGCCCCTACGGCACGATAGGTGAACATACCGTTCTAATCATAGCCATTCTCTCTTGCTTTTTCATTCTTTTTCATTTGCAGAATCCTCGCCGTTTCATCACAATTTGCGATAAAATCATCTTATTCTCCGTTTTTTTGCTATAATACGCTCATATCAATTTGCTCAAAATATTCGTCATTTGCTCAATTGATATTATAGACCTGTTATTTCCTCGACTGTATAATAATAAGAAAGAAACGGAGGGATTGCAGTGAGTAGTGATATTTCGCTAAAAAACAGAGACCGATTCATTCAGCTCGGCATTGCAATTGCCTCGCTCCGTAAAATACGCGGGCTCTCTCAAGAGCAGCTCGCAGAAAAAGCCAATATCAGCCGTTCACATTTGAGTTCGATTGAAGCCCCCAATATCGTTCGCCCTTTTTCTTTGGAAATTTTATTCAATATCGCGGATGCTTTGGAAATTGAAGCTGAGGAACTATTGAAGGCTTCCATGTTTCCCGATCATGTTCTGATGTGTACCAAGCCCTGATATTCCTCCTCGGTATCACACGGACGCTATCAAACTCATGATGACGGCAGCACATGAATTTTCAGACCACCAATCGGTTCATGGAGAGCGCCGTTACCCGAAAGGGATTTTACGGGTAGTGAGATCCGTTTGATATAAGTGTCACGCAGCTGCGTGACACTTTTTTGCTTAAATGCGATCTTCTTTTCTGTTGTGCTTTTATATTTTTGAAATTATCCGCCGTTTGGGATATTGACTTTTCAGTTTAATTGTGGTAAAATATTTATATTCAATCTAAGTCATTCAATCATAATCACTACGGAGGCTGAAAATGAATCAATATCGCACCGATCATCAAGTCATCTGCACTTCCTGCGGCACCACCATATTAAGCAAACAGAAATTCTGCCACATCTGCGGAAGCCGTTGTACTCCCCCGAAGTCTGCCAATCTGTGTAATGTCTGCGGAACCGAGCTGTTGCCGCAAGCCGTATTTTGCGCAGAATGCGGCGCGTCCGTCTATGCCACCGAAAGTGCTCCGTCCCAAGCGCCCGTTCCGATTGCCGATCCGACGCCCGTTTCCGCCGCCGAATCCCAACCCGCGCCCCAACCTGCTCCCCAACCCGTGTCTGCGCCGACGTGCGCCTCCTGCGGCACCCAGCTTGGCGAAGGACAGCATTTCTGTCGGATCTGCGGTACCGAGTATGCCCCCGTACGCAAACGGTTCTGCAATCATTGCGGAAATTCCCTGCCGCCGAACGTCTCCTTTTGTACTGCCTGCGGCACGTTGATCCAACCGGAGCTCCCCTCTGCTCTGCCCGTTCCGCCCGCATCCTCCACTCCCTTTCCTGCTCCTGCTCCCTCCCAAGCGCGCATTCCATCCAAGCCCCGCATTGTCGAGCTGATCAAAAAATCCGCCGTTCTCGCTCTGAGCGTGCTCTTGCTCCTTTCGCTGTTTTTTCCCGTTCTGAAAGACGAAATTAAAATTTACGGAAGCAAATCGATCACCTTGGATTACAATATTCTGGACAGCGCGATCTTCTTTGTGGACTCCTTCGACTCAGTCGCCCGGGACGACATTGGCAATACCGAGCTCGCCGAAAAGCTTACGGCTGACTACGAGGAGCTTGCCGACCAATACGAGGATGATTGGAAAGACGGTGACGAGTACGACAAAATGAATCCTATCCTGAAAGGATATGTGCGGCTCTTGCTCCGCTCCGAAATGGTCGATCCCACGGTCAACATGGGAATTTGCTTCGCGCTCTGTCTGCTGTATACGGCGCTGGTAATCTGCATTGCCGTTTTCGCCGTGCTGTCGTTCATTTCGGCATTCAAGCCCTCCGTAAAGGATCGGCTGACACGCTGCGTGCATCTGATCGCGCTGATCCCCGGTGCGGTCTGCGCCCTGGTCATGGCGTTTAAGGTATCGGGATACGCCTTTGAACTCAAAAGACTCTTCGGCACTGCGAATATCGAACGATCCGTCGGCGGATGGATGACCTGCGCGATCGTCGCGTCTTTGCTGGTTGTGATCGCTTTCGCGGTGATCCGTCTGATCGGCGCACGGCGCGGCGGGATCAATATTCCGGAGCTGGTGAAACGTCTGTGCGTTTGCACGCTGTCAGGCGTTCTGATCCTGCTCTCCTGTTCCCCCATCTTCAGCCTCACGGCAGAGACAGTATTCCAAAGCTATCGGGACGACAGCGAAGCATCCCGCGCCACTTCGACGGCAGACGCCTCGCTGTTCTCTCAGCTGATCACGTCGGAATACGCACGGAATACGTTTGAGAAAGAGGAACGATCTGAGAAATTCGCAACGATTGAATATTACTTTGGCTTTCTGTCATATTATACCAAAGGACAATTTGAAAATAATCGCGCCTATACCTATGAGGTCGATATTATCCAATACAGCGTTCTGAGCTTCGGCGGCTACGAATATTCGTGGGCGTTCGGTCTGGGAAGCACGGCTGTTATTCTGCTTATCGTAATGGCCGCCATTCTGCTGTGGAAGAACCTCTTCGCGCTGGCGGAAGGCGCCCCCGCAAAGAAGCGCTGGACGATCCCCGCCAAGGCCCTTGCAATCTTTGCCGCTGTGATCGTGGTCGCGCTGATCTTCGTCATCGGAGCGCTGGTCGCCTCCAACTCCAAAGTGGAATTTTACGTAGCTCCCCATCTCAACGCCTATTTTATGCTGGCTGTCTCCGTCGTGCTGGCTTGCATCCCCATGGGGAAGAAGAAACCGTCCGATGCCGGAGCATACGCTCCCTATTCTGCATCTCCCGTGCCGTTTAACGGCTAACTGCGCCCATCCAAGGGACTGTCAAAAAAGTCTTTTGCCAACTCAAAGGCTCCCCCCGATGCAGACACTTCGTTTACTGCGAGACTGAGGGAGAGTGCGCTACTACGGAAGTTTGGTTGTGTTTTATAGTCGCGCAGGCTCCCTCACCCGCTTCGCGGGAGCTCCCTCTCGGAGGGAGCCTTGATACAACCGAAAAAACCATTGCTATAGTGAAAATTTCACTTTTGCAATGGCTTTTTCTTTTATTTAGTTTTCTTTATTGCCCTTATGCGGAGATTACTTTATTTATAGCACCTTTTCATTTTTTACAATTCTCAGCCCGTATTTTTTTACGCTCCTTCTATCAAAAACCGTTGACTTTTATTCGATTTTGTGCTATGATAATCTCGTATGATTATATTTACACTAAGGAAGGTTCTCCATCATGAGCAAATATATCCTTTCCGCTTTTGCCGACGAGGCAAGCCCGCTCTTCTACGAACAGATCGACGCTATGCGCGAGTCGGGCGTCACCCATCTGGAGATGCGTGGCGTCAACGGCAGAAACATCTCCTCTATGACCCGCGAAGAGGTGCGCTGTGCCAAGCATATGCTGGACGGGGCGGGGCTTTCGGTTTGGTCTATCGGCTCTCCAGTGGGCAAGATCAAGATCACCGATCCCTTCGAGCCTCATCTGGACAGCTTCAAGCGGATGCTGGACACCGCCGTTACCTGCGAGGCATCGGTGATGCGCATTTTCTCCTTCTACGACGTAAAGACCGACGCGGATAAAGCGGAAGCCATCCGCCGTCTGCAGATCCTTGCCGAGACCGCCCGCGGCAGCGGCGTATTGCTCTGCCACGAGAACGAAAAGGGCATCTACGGCGACACCGCCGAAAACTGCGTGGAGATCCTCTCTGCCGTTCCCGAGCTGGGCAGCGTGTTCGACCCCGCCAACTTCATCCAGTGCGGTGTGGATCCCCTGACCGCATGGGGAATGCTCGCTGAAAAGACCACCTACCTTCATATTAAAGACGCATTGCCGAGCGGCAAAGTCGTCCCCGCAGGCTGTGGCGTGGGCAATCTTCCTACCATCGTCGCCGATTTCGGTGCGCGGGGCGGCAAGGTGCTCTCGCTGGAGCCTCATCTGACCGTGTTCAAGGGGCTTGCCGATCTGGAGGAAGGGCAGAAGACCGACATCGATCCCTACTCCTACCCCAGCGCACGGGACGCCTTCCGGGTTGCGGCTGATGCGATCCGCGGTATCGTGGAGAAGATCGGATGAGCTACGATCTGAACCTGTATCTGAAAGCTGCACCCGCGCTGACCCCCGAAGCGTTTGCAAAGACCTGCCGTCTGTTCGGGCTGGAGGCGGAGTGCTGTCCCGGCTTCACGTTGGACGGCACCCTATTCCCCTTGTGCGCCAAATTCGGGAAGGTATTGTCGGACGATCCCCGCAGCTATCTGGCGGCGATAGAGTTTACCAACGTGGTCACCGACGAGCCGATTGCCATTGAGCTTTCCGCCCCCAAGAAAAAGTGGTGGCAGCTGAAAAAACCGAAGGGTGAGGAGATCGTTTTCCCTGCCGGTAGTAGCAATCTCTTTTTCTCCTGCGGCATCGACTCACTGGAGATTCCCTTCGCTCTGCTTCTTGCCTGCGCTATCGCCGGAGAGGACGGGGTGCTGGACGATCCCCAGAGCGGACGATACTTCGTGGGACAATCCGCGATCGCTGCCGAGATCACTCGCCTGCTGGACGAGCTTCGCGCCACCCCGTCGGATCGACTCTATCTGCACGAGTTTGACGAGTGGATCTGATTGCAACGAGATCAATAAAAGATTACCTATATTTGGAGGCTATTATGAAAAAAGTTAAGATCGGCGTCATCGGAGTCGGTAATATGGGCTCCGGACACGCCAGAATGTTCACGAACAGCGAATGCCCCGAGTTTGAGCTGGTCGCCATCTGCGACATCAAGCCGGAGCGCGCGGAGCAAATCGCTGCCGAGTGCGAAAAGCGGCTTGCTGAGCGCGGCGAGGAGCGCAAGATCGCCCGCTTCACCGACGCCATCGAGATGCTGGACAGCGGTCTCATCGAAGCAGTCACCGTTGCTACTCCCCACTACGATCACCCTACCTACGTCATCGCCGCCATTGAGCGGGGCATCCACGTGGTTTCCGAGAAGCCCGCGGGCGTGTATACCAAGGCGGTTCGCGAAATGAACGCCGTTGCCGACGCCCATCCGGAGGTCTGCTTTGCCATGATGTTCAATCAGCGCACCGATCCTCTCTACATCAAAATCAAGGAGATCATGGATTCGGGCGAGCTGGGTCAGATGAAGCGGGTCAACTGGATCATCACCGACTGGTACCGCCCTCAGAAGTATTACGATTCCGGCGCGTGGCGCGCTACCTGGAGCGGCGAGGGCGGCGGCGTACTGCTGAACCAGTGCCCCCACCAGTTAGACCTGTGGCAGTGGATCTGCGGAATGCCCGTGAGGATCGACGCACACCTTCACTACGGCAAGTGGCACGATATCGAGGTAGAGGACGACGTGACCGCTTACGCCGAGTATGCAAACGGTGCTACCGGTGTGTTCATCACTTCTACCGGTGACGCACCCGGCACCAACCGTCTGGAGATCCTCTGCGACGGCGGCAAGCTGCTCTGTGAGAACGGTAAGCTGACTCTGTGGAAGAACGAGATGTTCGAATCCGAGTTTACCAAGAACGCTCCCGGCGCCTTCTCCTCCCCCAAGAAAGAGCGGATCGACCTGACGCCTGAGGGCGGCGCCCCCCAGCACGTGGGCGTGTTCAACGCCTTTGCCGCGCATTTGCTCCGAGGTGAGTCTCTGATCGCCAAGGGGCAGGAGGGCATCAACGGTCTGACCATCTCCAACGCCATGCACCTGTCCTCCTGGCTGGGCAGACCCGTGGAACTGCCGCTGGACGAGGAGCTCTACTACGAAGAACTGAAGAAGCGCATTGCCGCCTCCCGTCGCAAGGAGAACGTAAACGAGGTCGTCTCCGACACCTCCGGCACCTACGGCGGCGCGAAATAAGTTGAATTGCATTCGGGAAGTGATCTGCCCTGCAGGTCACTTCCCTTCTCCCCGATAATGAACGGTTCTGTAAGAGCGATCAAGGTTCTATCGGAATGCTTGTAGGGGCGATTCACAAATCGCCCCTATCCGATGGTCACGACGGTGTAATCCCTTCGCAGGCGGGCGATTCGTGAATCGCCCCTACGTAGATTGATGTAAACTCCGATCCTCCCTGCAGATTGCTCCTACACAACCGATCATTTTCACCCGATTTTGCGAAAATTGCAAAATTCCATCAAATCCACACGAAACATACAGAAGTTGAGGTAATTATGGCACTTTCTCCCATGATGCAACAGTATCTGGAAGTCAAAAAACAATACGGCGACGCCATCGTCTTCTATCGGCTGGGCGATTTTTACGAAATGTTCTTCGACGACGCTAAGCTGGTCTCCAAGGAGCTGGAGCTGACCCTCACCGGACGGCAATGCGGTGAGACGGAGCGGGCACCCATGTGCGGCGTGCCCTATCACTCCGCCGACACCTATATCGGGCGACTGGTGGAGCGTGGCTACAGCGTGGTCATCTGCGAGCAGACCGAGGATCCCGCTACCGCCAAGGGACTCGTCCGCCGCGAAGTGGTGCGCATCGTCACCCCCGGCACCGTCACCGACCCTGCACAGCTTTCCGAGGGCGTTAACAATTACCTCGCCGCACTTTGGCTTGGGGAGGACAAGACCGCCCTCGCCCTTGCCGACGTTTCCACCGGCGAGATCCGCGCTACCCTTCTCGACAGCGCTCCCGACGCCATCGTCAGCGAGCTGGCGGTCTATTCTCCCCGGGAGATCTTGGTCAGCCGTGAGCCCGCCGACCATCTGCGGGGAATGCTTTCCCTGCGCTTCAAGGCGGTGATCAACGTCACCTACGCGGATCGCTTCGTCGCCACCGACGGTAAGGATTATCTCCGCACGCTCTTCGCTTTTTCGGAGGAGGAGCTGACCGACGCGGCAGACTCGATCCTTGCCGCGCTGGCAGGGCTCGTCTCTTATATCAACGATACCCAAAAGACCGACCTGTCCTATCTGAAACGCCCCTTCTTCTACGACGGCGGGCAGTATCTGGAGATGGACGTGAACACCCGCCGCAATCTGGAACTGTGCGAAACGCTCCGCAACAGAGACAAACGCGGATCCCTCCTGTGGGTGCTGGATAAAACCGAGACCTCCATGGGCGCGCGTCTGCTCCGTGGCTGGATCGAGCAGCCACTCAGACAGGTTCCGCTGATCCTGCGCCGTCAGGCAGCGGTGAAGGAGCTGTTTGACGAATTCGTTCTGCGGGACGAGCTGACCGAGGCACTCCGCGGACTGCTGGATCTGGAGCGACTGATGACCCGCGTGGTCAACGGCACCGCAGGCGGCAAGGATATGGTCGCCATCGCGCGAACACTGTCAGTACTGCCCGTCATCAAGCACCTTCTTGCCAACTGCAAGAGCGACGAGCTTTGCGAGATCGTCGCCGCCTCCGATACCGCCGAGGACGTCACCGCGCTCATCGGCACTACCATCGTAGACGATCCTCCCTTCTCTGTGCGAGAGGGCGGCTTCATCCGCGCGGGCGTCAACGCCGAGCTGGATCGCCTCCGCGATATTCTGAACAACTCCAAGGACTACCTTGCGGGCATCGAGGAGCGTGAGAAGGAAGCGACCGGCATAAAAAACATGAAGATCGGCTACAACCGCGTCTTCGGCTATTATATTGAAGTTTCCAAGTCTAACATCCCCGACGTGCCGAAGGAATGGATCCGCAAGCAGACCCTGACCACAGGTGAGCGATACATCACCGAGGAATTAAAACAGTTGGAAACCACTATCCTGGGCGCCAACGACAAGATCTGCGCCATCGAGTACGGTATCTTCCAGAAACTCCGCGAAAAGCTCACCGAAAACGTCCGTCGCATCCAAAAGGCGGCGGAGATCATTGCCAAGGTGGACGTCTACCGCTCCCTTGCGCTGGTCGCAGCAAAGAACGGCTATACTTGCCCCGAGGTGGACATCGGATTTACCGTTCAGATCAAGGACGGACGCCATCCCGTGGTGGAACAGTTCGTGGGCAGTGATTTCGTCCCCAACGATACCCTGCTGGACGTGGAGCAAAACAAGCTTCTGATCATCACAGGACCCAATATGGCGGGCAAGTCCACCTATATGCGTCAAACCGCGCTGATCGTGCTGATGGCACAGATCGGCTCCTTCGTTCCCGCCGCCGAGGCGCGGATCGGCATCGTGGATCGCCTCTTTACCCGCGTCGGCGCATCTGATGACTTAGCTTCGGGACAGTCTACCTTTAGGCTGGAAATGAACGAGGTGGCGTATATTCTCAAAAACGCTACCCGCCGCTCGCTGATCGTCTACGACGAGATCGGCAGAGGCACCTCCACCTTCGACGGAATGTCCATGGCGCGCGCCATCGCCGAGTACACCGCCGGCAAGAAGATCGGCGCCCGCACCCTCTTTGCCACCCACTATCACGAGCTCACCGAGCTGGCAAACACCCTCCCCGGTGTGGTAAACTATCACATCACTGCCCGCAAGAAGGGAGACGGAGTCATCTTCCTGCGCAAGATCGTGCGGGGAGCGGCCGACGACAGCTACGGCATCGAGGTTGCCTCGCTGGCGGGCGTGCCGAAAGAGGTCATCCGCCGCGCCAAGGAAGTGCTGACCACGCTGAACGAAGGCGGTATCCTGTCCACTCCTAAGAAAAAGCAAGCGGAGGACACTCTTGAGACCATCTCCATCGAGGACTACATCGGCGGCGAGATCAAGGATCGCATCCGCTCGCTGGACGTCAACCAAATGACCCCGATGGAAGCGTTTAACCTGATTTGGGAGCTGAAGCAGCTACTGGAAAAAGGTTGATCGTTCGTATTTACGCCATTTGTTGGGCGGCATCGAACGGTGCGGATAGAGTGTAAGTCGGTGGTAGGCGTTCGAATGGCGGGAGCAAGCCCCCCGCCTACCGGAGATAGCAGACACATTTGCACAAACTGTGCGCCCTACTTTTCAACAATCATTTGTTTTTCGGCAAAGCCGAAAAACTTCCGCAATGTTTTGCGCAGCAAAACACATCATTTTCTGCTTCGCAGAAGCAGAAAACATCACATTGCGCTTTGCGCAATGCATCACTTTCAATTCCGAAGGAATTGAAGAAAGGAGCTTCCTATGGGCATCATCAACGTGCTGGATTTTCAGGTCGCCAATCTTATTGCCGCAGGCGAAGTGGTGGAGCGACCCGCTTCCGCCGTCAAGGAGCTTCTGGAAAACGCGCTGGACGCGGGTGCTACCGAGATCACGGTAGAGATCAAACGAGGCGGTACCGCCTTCATCCGCGTGTCGGATAACGGATGCGGCATGGCGCGGGAGGATATGCCCATCGCCATCCGTCGCCACGCCACCAGCAAGATCGCCACCGAGCGGGATCTGGACGGCATCACTACGCTGGGCTTCCGCGGAGAAGCACTTGCCGCTATTTCGTCGGTCTCCACCATGCGCATCATGTCCCGCCGTCGTGAGGACGCAGTCGGTACCGTCCTCACCGCAGAGGGAGGACTGGTCACCGATCTCTCGGATGCCGGCTGCAAGGTTGGCACCACCGTCATCGTAGAGGAACTGTTTGCCAACGTCCCTGCCAGACGGAAGTTCCTCAAAAAGGACAGCTCCGAGGCAATGGCAGTAGCGTCCATCGTCGAAAAGCTCGCCCTATCTCGACCCGACATCGCCTTCAAGTTCATCTCGGACGGAGCGGTCAAGCTCCAGACCCGAGGCGACGGCAAGGTCGGCGGTGCCATCTACGCAGTCATGGGGCGTGAGTTTGCCTCTAAGCTCATTGAGGTAAACTCCCTCACCGACGGCATCGAGGTACGCGGCTATATCGGCACACCCATCAACGTCCGTGCTAACCGCAATTTCCAGAATTTCTTCTTAAACAACCGTTATATCAAATCGAAAACCGCCACGGCGGCGCTGGAGCAGGCCTTCGACAGTTATATGGAGACCGAAAAGTTCCCCTGCTGTGTTCTGCATATCTATATCCATCCCTCTTTCGTGGACGTCAACGTTCATCCCACTAAGATGGAGGTCAAATTCTCCAACGAGCGGCTGGTCTTTGACGCAGTGTACTGTGCCGTCCGCAACGCGCTGGAGGAGGCAACCGAGCGACCGGAGATCAAATTCGAGCCGCATCACATGACCCCCGATCAGCGCAGCATCTACAACGCCTTCGTTCCGGTCTACGACCGCATCTCTGATGCAGAGGGCAAGACGTTGACGCAGAAACAACTCTTCGACGACACGCCCGAACCCGTCTCGCAAGCCGAAGGCGTAGTGCAGGAGCCTCCGGAGTACCTGCCACCGTCGCCGCTCCCGACCGCCGGATCGGAGATTCCGTCCTCCATTCCCCCCGTGCCTCCCCCTCCCACCGACGAAGACGCGCCGCCCGCAAGAGGCGGGCTGACCCTTTCGCTGGACGATCTGGCAGACGCCGTCGCTCCCGAAGCCCTGCCGACCCCTGTCGCGCCACCCGTTCCTACGGACGCGCCCACTGCACCTGTCGCTTCTTCCCCAACCGCAGAGGCAACCTATAATCCCCTCTTTGCCGATCTGCAGTTTGAGGACGTTCCCGTCACCGTCGGCGAACGTACGCCCGACGAGCGCACGCCGTCTGCACCCGCCGAACCGATCTCTGACGCGCAAGAAGTTACGCCGCCCGCCGAAATAGCGTCCGCCAAGCCGTCCGATCCCGCATCCGACCAAACGTCGCCGCCTCTCGCCGAGGTCTTCGGCAGTATGGGCGAGCCGGGCAGTTTCCTCTTCAGCCTGTCTGCAGGGGCGGAGCGAAAGTCCGACGCTGAGGAAAAGCCTTACCGCATTTTAGGTACCGCCTTCCACGCCTACGTTTTCGTGGAAAGCGAGGACGCCGTCCTGATGATCGATAAGCACGCCGCCCACGAGCGTATCCTGTTTGAGGACATGAAGCAGATCATGCAGGAACAGGCAGGCACGCTCCAGCTTTTGATGCTTCCGCTGGAGATCCCCGTTGGCAAGGAAGAGATCGCCGCCGCAGAGGAATACCGCGCCGAGATCGCCGCCGCAGGGTTTGCCTTTGAGATCAGCGAAAACACCTCCACCCTCTACTGTACCCAGATTCCGTCCCTGCTGACTACCGACCGCGCCGCCGACCTTTTGGTGGCGATGATCGGTGCGCTGGCAAACGGCACCGGATCGGCTGACGTGACCCGCAAATCCTATTTCGAGGAAGCACTCTACCAGGCCTCCTGCAAGGCTGCCGTCAAGGCAGGACGCATCGACAAAGACGAGGACATCGCTTGGGTAGTAGCGCGGCTGTTTGAGAATCCCGACATCCTCTACTGCCCTCACGGACGTCCCGTGGCGCTGGTGCTGAAAAAGTCCCGTATCGAGCATTATTTCAAAAGAACTTGATTTTATGAAAGGAAAACACGACTGTTCTTCGTGTAGTAATCGTATGTTCAAAGTAATCAAAAAAGAAGGAAGAGCCCGCCGCGGTCGGATGGAGACCGTCCACGGCACCATTGAGACCCCCGTTTTCATGAACGTCGGCACATCTGCCGCCATCCGTGGCGGCGTGGGCGCCGAGGATCTGAAGGAGCTGGGCTGTCAGGTGGAGCTTTCCAACACCTACCATCTCCACATCCGTCCCGGCGACGGCATCATCAAGAGCCTGGGCGGTCTGCACAAGTTCATGAACTGGGATCGTCCCATCCTCACCGACTCGGGTGGATTTCAGGTCTTCTCGCTGGCAAAGCTCCGCAAGATCAAGGAAGAGGGCGTGACCTTCGCCTCCCACATCGACGGCAAGCGCATCTTCATGGGTCCCGAGGAGTCCATGCAGATCCAGTCCAATCTTGGCTCCACCATCGCTATGGCGTTCGACGAGTGCATCGAGAATCCCGCCGAATACCGCTACGTGAAAAACTCCATCGAGCGCACCACCCGTTGGCTCCACCGCTGTAAGGCGGAGATGGCACGGCTCAACTCCCTGCCCGGAACGGTGAACCCTCACCAAATGCTGTTCGGCATCAACCAGGGCTCCACCTACGAGGATCTGCGCATCGCTCATATGGAGCAGATCGCCGAGCTGGATCTGGACGGCTACGCCATCGGCGGACTTGCCGTAGGCGAGTCGGCAGAGGATATGTACCACATCATCGAGACGGTGGAACCCTATATGCCCGCGAATAAGCCCCGCTATCTGATGGGCGTCGGCACGCCTCAGAACATTCTGGAGGCGGTTTACCGCGGCGTGGACTTCTTCGACTGCGTCATGCCCTCCCGTAACGCACGCCACGGCAATCTGTTCACTTGGGAAGGCAAGCTGACCATCCTCAACAACCGCTTTCTCACCGATAACCGCCCCATTTCCAAATCCTGCGGCTGTCCTGCCTGCAAGAATCACTCCCGTGCCTATATCCGTCACCTGCTCAAAGCGGACGAGATGTTGGGAATGCGCCTCTGCGTCATCCACAACCTCTACTTCTACAACGATCTGATGCAGAAGATCCGCGACGCGCTGGACGGCGATTATTTTGAGAGTTTTTATCATCAATACGTCAACAAACTGGCAGAGCGAGTGGACGACTAAACCGCTCAACCCGCCGAAAGCCCCGCATCACAAGATGCGGGGCTTTCGCCGTGTTAATGCGGAATGAGCAGTACCGCAGGAAGCGTTCCTTCGGGGACGCTGTTTGCCGACAGGATCGCGCTTTGCGGGATGCGATACCGCTTGGCGATATCCCACAGCGTCTCTCCCGGCGCGGGATAGCAGAGCGTGATCGAATCGGCGTCAGAGGGCAGCTGCCCCTCGGAGGGCAGCACACTCCCCACATAGGAGACTGCTCCCGTTTCCATGGCAAAACCGCTGATCTTGCCTACAAGACGCACTTTGAGCGTATTTTCCTCAAGCACCGCCGCAGGCTGAGCGAGGCAATCGAAACGGCAGAAGCAAAGCTCGCCCGCGTCAACGGTCAGCGGAAAGTTCTCGGTGAGTTGCACGCCCAGCGGAGCGCCGTCGGAATTGGTGCCGAGCACCGTGATCTGAGCGGTGCAATGGAGAACGACCCCTTCCTCGCTTTGTTCGCGGGAGTCCACTACCATCTGAGCGGCGGTATGCAAGATCGATGTCAGCCCGCCGCTCTCTCCTTCCACGGAACGGTCAAATTCTCTCGACAATCCCGTTACTGCTGAAAGCAGATCCACCGTTTCCGTGCGGATGGCAGTAGGGATCTCCACAGAATAACAGTCCACGGGACGGGTGCAGGAAACCTGCCACGCCGCCGCTACCCGAACGGAATAGGTGAAGTCCAGCTCCACGCCGCGAGCTTCGCCTGCCGCGTCCTCCACCGGCAGTACGGTGACCTGCTCGGGGATCAGCATCACCCGGCAAAGCGCGCCTGCAGGAACGTCGCTCTGCACGCTGCTGCGAATGGGAAAGGCAATATTGGTGTACTGCACTCTGCCCTCGTTGGTCAGATAGAATAAATGCAACAATCCGTTTCCGCCGAATTGCACCTCGCCCTCTCCCGCCTCGCAGGAGGTGATCTCCAGCTGCAGATTGCTCCAAACGATCTCCGAGATGGGTGGCTCCTGCCCCAGCGCCAGATCTTCAGAAGCCTCGATTCCTTCCTCGCTCCATTGCCTGAGCTGCCAGCAGGTAAAGGTCTGCAACTTCTTCTCCAGCGTCACCCCCGACAGCTCGGAGGCAAGCGTTGGTTCATCGTCACAGCGCACGAAGAGATAGGGCGTCACGGTCAGCCGCCCGCGGATCGCCAGTTTGCGGGGATTCTGCGCCCGCGCGCTCACCGAATCGAGCACTGTATCGGACACGGCGGTATATTCACCGCCCTCAGCCGCAAAGGGCATCTGCCCCGCATAGTCCAGCACAAAACGGACGGTATGCAGTGCACCCTCCTCGTCGGCAAACAATACCGACGTATACAGCACGCCCTCGGTTTGGAGCTTACCCGCAGAAAAGACGGTTCGCCCCGGGTTGACGGTTGCAAAGGTGTAAAGGATACGGTGGATATCGGGATATGAATCGGGGAGGATGCAGTCTTTTGCCGCCTCCGGATGTAAGATCGGGCAGTTTTCCGCCCTCCGCCACAAAGACGGCGTTTGATAGTATTCCATATGTTCGCTCCTTGCAAGGTTTTTCTGCCCTACTCTATGCACGCGACGGACGTTTTATGCGAAACCGCTTCGCTCCGAAAAGCAAAATGCCAAAACTCGCTTCCCAAGCAGGAGAAGAACGTATTTGCAAAGTCTATTGATTCGATTCCCGAGCGATCTGCCCGCAGTACCGATCAACTGTCAGTGCGTACGCTCTTTGGTTACATAACAAAACAGCAAAACCGTCGAATCTCGACGGTTTTGGACATTTTGCGGTTTGCAATCACTCCGAAAGGCTCGGATGGGCATTCAAATGCTCCTGGATCTTTTGAAGTGCGGCTTTTTCGATCCGCGAGACGTATGACCGAGAGATTCCCAGTCCCGCAGCGATCTCCCGCTGGGTTAGCGGAGGCGCCCCCGTCAATCCGTAGCGCAGGATCAGGATCTGCCGTTCCCTGGGCGTCAATCCTTCTTTGATAAATCGCTTTGCACGGGAGGAGGTGATCTTCACGAAAATATCGTCCGCGATGGTATCGTCCACGCTGATGATGTCAATATAGGTGAGCGGATTGCCGTCCTTATCTACGTCGATCGGCTCGGACAGAGACACCTCACACTGAGTCTTCTTCTGGGAGCGGAAGTACATGAGGATTTCATTTTGCAAACAACGCCCCGCATAGGTGGCAAATCTTGCTCCGTTGGAGCAGTCGAAGGAGTCCACCGCTTTGATCAGTCCGATAGTGCCGATGGAGATCAAATCCTCTTGGTTTTTGCTGGTAATGTAGTACTTTTTCACAATATGTGCCACCAGGCGGAGATTGTGTAGGATCAGTTTTTCCCGTGCCGCCTCGTCCCCCTGTCGGCAACGCTCAAAGCACTCCCGCTCCTCTTCTAAAGAAAGCGGCGGCGGAAAACAGGTGGGCTCATCTACCTTCAGAAAGAGCGCCAGCATTTTGGTCATCATTGCAAGTAGCATTATTCTCACCTTTTAGTATGGATTTCGAAAAAGCGACGAAGGAATGGATACTTCGTCGTTTTTAGCGATCACCGTTAGTGTATGCAAAGGCGCGATTTCTGTTGCCTGTCTGACTCCATCACTATAGAAGAACTTGAATCAACACGAATAGCCCGCGTCTATCCACCGCGACACCCGAACTTGATATGCAAACCGGCATCGCAACTTTATGGCTTGGTGTTACATCCGAAATTTTTGTGGTTGCCGGCATTCCTACTTTTGAATAACGTATTATAGAACTCAAAACAGCGTATTATTGCTCTTATATGCATAAAAAGCATATGACACCCACCCAAAATTAAACATCGTCTGTTTTTATTGTCCAATCCTATTTGACAAATACCGATTTCGTAATTTACTCAAACTACTGTCTTATCGGCAAGCACGAAGGCTTGCTTTTTCTTTGCAATCATTACCGTTACGCCCATATCGCCATTGCAAGCGTACCTGCAACCATCAAACACAGACCGATCAGGGCTTTTTTGGACAGTTTCTCCTTGAAAATGAGATACGAAAACAGTACCGTCGAGACGATGCTCATTTTGTCAATGGGTACGACCACGCTGACGATCCCGTTTTGAATGGCGTAATAGTAGCATAGCCACGAGGCACCCGTTGCGATTCCCGAAAGGGCAATCCAAAGAAGCTCCTTTTTGTCTATGAATCGGATCTGCTTTTGCTTACCTTTGGCAAATACGATGACCCACGCCATCGCCAGCATCACGCCCGTTCTGATCGCCGTTCCCAGATTGGACTCCACCCCGGAAATGCCCATCTTAGCAAGAATAGACGTAAGTGCCGCAAACACGGCGGAGAGAATGGCGTAGAGCATCCACGCTCTGCTTTCCGACCGTTGTCCGTTCTGCTTTTTCTCCACCATCAGAAATACGCCGACGCCGAATACAGCCGTCCCGATCAGCTTGACCGCGAGGCGGTCAGTTTCACCGAAGCAAATAACGGCAAGCAAAACGCATAAAACCGAGCTGGATTTGTCAATGGGAACAACTTTGTTGACGTCTCCCACGGAAAGCGCTTTGAAATAGCAGATCCACGACGCGCCCGTGGCAAGTCCCGACAAAAGCAAGAAGAGGAGAGAGCGGGGTTCGATCGCTGCGACCGTTCCGGCAGAGCCTACCACGAACACCATGATCCACGCAAAGACCAGCACCACCACGGTTCGCAATGCCGTTGCAACGTCAGAGTCGGTTTTTCTGATCCCGCACTTTGCCAGAATGGCAGTGATCCCTGCAAAAATGCGGAAAATATTGCCGCTGTCAGCCATAGCATAACGATTCAGCTCCTTTTCTTTGAATGATGTGTTTACATTTGCAATTCTTCAATTTTTTCCGAAAGCTTTCTTTGCCGCTTCCTATATTCCAATGTAGGTTACATTATACTCTCATTGGAGTAGCTTGTCAATAGCAGTGGTGACGAAACGCGGATTCTCTCCTTCTCGTTTCACCTCATAATTTTCTCCCGTCCGCACATACTACCCGAAAGAGGTGGTAGAATGAACTCGATCTGGACAAACGGCGCAGAACAACCGCAGTTCGGCGCACAGCAGAAGGATCTGCAGACCAACGTACTCATCATCGGCGGTGGGATGGCGGGCATTTTGTGCGCCTACCTGTTGGATGCCGCGGGAGTAGACTATCTGCTGGTGGAATCCGACCGTATTTGCAGCGGCATCACTAAGAACACGACCGCTAAGCTCACCTTTCAGCACGGTCTGATTTACGACAAGCTCATCCGCAAATTCGGTACGGATAGCGCAAAGCTGTATTTGGAAGCCAATCGCACAGCGCTTGCCAAATACAGCGCACTCTGTCAAACCATCGACTGCGATTTTGAGGAGAAAGACGCCTTCGTCTATTCGCTGACCGATCGATGCCGAGTGGAAGCGGAGGTGGAAGCGTACCGTCGATTGGGTGTTCCGACTGAACTCGTCACCGATCTTCCCTTGCCCTTTCCGGTAGCAGGTGCCGTGCGAGTGAACGGGCAAGCGCAGTTTCATCCGCTGAAATTCGCGTACAGCATCGCCAAAGGCTTGCGTATTTTGGAACATACTAAGGTGCGGGAGCTGATCCCCCATCGAGCGGTCACCGATCACGGAACGATCCGGGCAAAGAAGATCATCGTGGCGACCCACTTCCCTTTTCTCAACAAGCACGGCAGTTATTTTGTAAAGCTCTATCAACACCGCTCCTATGTGATTGCCCTTGAAAACGCGCCCAACATGAGCGGAATGTACCTCGACGAGTCGGAAACGGGGCTGTCGTTTCGCAATTACGGCGAACTGCTCCTGCTGATTGGGGGCAGTCACCGCACGGGCAAACGGGGCGGTAACTGGCAGGAGCTTACCGATTTTGCACGCAAGCACTACCTGAACGCCAAAGAAGTAGCGCGATGGGCGACGCAGGATTGCATGAGTCTGGACGGTATGCCTTATATCGGGCAGTATTCGAAGCGCACGCCCGATCTCTTTGTAGCCACCGGCTTCAATAAGTGGGGGATGACCTCCTCCATGGTCGCCGCTATGATTCTTGCTGATTTAGTACAAGGCAAGGAGAACCCGTATGCGGCACTCTTTTCGCCATCAAGGTCAATACTTCACCCACAGCTGACGAGCAATGCGGTGCAGTCGGTCCTTGGGCTTCTGACTCCCACCGTTCCCCGCTGTCCACACCTGGGCTGTGCGCTGAAATATAATAAGCAGGAGCATTCCTGGGACTGTCCCTGTCACGGCTCCCGTTTTACCGAGGACGGACGGCTGATCGACAATCCCGCCACGGATGATCGAAAGAGATAATGACCGTGGGTAACCGATGACAGCCGTTGCCGCCTTCGGTGTGATGAATCATTGGCAGATACCAAGCGAACCCTCACTCATCAAGCATTCACTTGAGAGTGAGGGTTCGTCAAATCACGTTTCAAACGCTTCGTCGCTCAGCCGCGGATTCGTCTCTTAGACATCCAAACGATTCCCGCAAGTGCGATCATCGAAACGCCTGCGATAAGCGGAAATACGTCACCGGTTACGGGGGATGTTACGGGAGGCTTTTCCGTATCCGTGTTACCGCCCTGCTCACCGTCGGAGTTGTCTCCGCCTTCGGGGGCGGCGGCTTCGATCAGGGTAAACTCTACGTAATCGAACTTCAGCACGTTCTTGCCTGCGCCGTCTTCATCGGGGCGGAGAGCGGTCACCGAGATGGTGTTCTCGCCAGCGACCAACTCTACTCCTACGCTACCGTCGGTCAAAAAGCAACGGTTGGGGAGGTTCGCGTTCAGCGTGGACAGATCGTCGTACACCTGGGTGCCGTTGACCGAAATATCCCAAATGCCGTAACTGGATTCGTGGCTGACCCAGCCCAGCTTGACGC
>JAFTOC010000021.1 GCA_017451585.1 Clostridia bacterium | reverse complement strand
GCGCATTCGACGCGCTGACCGCATCCAAGTATCTGAGCGCAGACACCTACCTCAGACGGGGCGACGTGCTGGTCAAGCCCGGCAGTCACACCGTGATCGTGCTCTCCGACGGTTCCGCCGCCGTTGAGAAGTATGGAAAGGCGATCACCGTCTCTCTGCATCAGCTGAGCAAAGGAAACAAGGGCGAGGAAGTTCGCGCCTTGCAGATCCTGCTCACGGGTCGCGGCTACGACGTCGGCAAAGCCGGTGCGGACGGGGAGTTTGGTGCAGACACTAAAACAGCCGTAGAAGCATACCAGCGCGATCACGGTCTTTCCGTGGACGGCATCGCGGGAAAGGATACGATCACCGCCCTCTTGCAGAAAGAGGGCTTGGCGTAGCTCTTATGCTGTGCGACCGTGCGTCGTACCCGCAGATCGCCGCTGCGGAGAAAACCTTTTACGGCGAGCTGATTGACCGATACCGCGAATACGTAGACGAGGACACTGCGGAAATCCTCCGCAGACGTTTGATAGACGGGGAGTCCGAGGTGCAGGTGGCACTCGCCACCCATTACGCAAGAGAGACGGTCAACCGCAAATTCCACCGTGGGCTTCAGCTCATCAACGAGCAGATGCGGCGGGAGAAGCGATAACAGAACCCGACACGCCTCTCAACGATGCGTACCACGTCGGGTCGATTAAACAAAGAACGCACGGGTGCGATCCCGTGCGTTCTTTGCGCGTTATTGTTTTTTATTCATGGCGTCCGCGATTGCCTGTTGAATGAAGGCGTTCACGCTCATTCCGTTCGCATCTGCAAAATTTTTAATAATCTGCTTTTGCCCTTTAGGTACAACGATTGCAATGCGGTCATATGCTTTTTCATTATAACGATTTTTCACAGCAGAAGATGTTTTTCCCATACCATCACCTCTTACAATTATTTACAGAACAATACAAACATCAGGCAAACGAGGAACGCACTTAACCCGACAAATATCAAAATCTCTTTTAATAGTTTCAAAAAATCTCGTTTCACTTATTGACAACCTCCTTTCTTTATGTTATACTATACTTGACCCCTCAAGGAAGGGGGCAAGCCCCCTCCCTTATTTTAGGGTTTCGATCAAGATCAAAATCCATCCGGCTAAGGATATTATCTCGATCGCGAGCTTATTAAGTTGCTGGAACAACTTGATAAGCTCTTTTATTATTTTTTGCGCCTTGCTCATTTTCATCACCTCCTTACATTTATATTATAGCATACTTTTGCAAGTATGTCAAGAGGTTTTTGAAAAAAATTCGATTTTTTGAAAAGTTTTTATCAAAAAGAGATCACAAACGTGATGAAAAACGCGCACGTTTGTGATCTTTTTATGTGCTATCATTAAAGCAGGAAGAAGAGCTCATCGACCTAAATACATTTATTTGGAGGTATCATATGGAATACGCATCCAACGCAAAAGGAAACGCCGCACTCACTACCGGCATCATCGGCACCGCAGGCGTCGGTCTCGGTCTGCTGGGAAACCTGCTGGGCATGAACGGAGGCAACTGCCCCCACTCTGCCTGCTCCGAGAATACCGCTGTCAACCGCTTCGAGCTGTCTCAGGAGACCGAGATCGCAACGCTCAAGTCTCACAACGCTCTGCTGGAAGCCAACATTTATGGCGATCAGAAGCTGCTCGAAGTATACAAGTATTTCGACGGCAAGATCGAAGGCATCAACCAACGGCTTGCAGAACAGGCTGTCTGGAACGCTACGCAGACCGGCACCATCTCCTGTATGGCAGGTCAGATCGCTCAGCTGATGAGCCTGACTAAGCTGGTCGTGCCCAACACCAGCGTTTGCCCCGGCTGGGGGAACGTGACCATCACGCCGGCTACAGCCGCCACCGCGTAACAGTGGCAAGGGGAGGGCAACCGCCCTCCCCTTTAACCAAGACTACAATCGGAGGTTTGATATATGGCAAGCAAAGAGCAGATCGCGCAAGGCGTGGTCAAGTATATTCGGGCAGACGTTTTGCCGTCGATTCAAGACAAGACTTTTCGGACGATCCTTAGTGCCGGGACTTACCTGGTCGAAGCACAGCCGGAAATGATTGACAAAATCATGGAGCACCCGATCATCTCTGTGATGATTCCAAAAGCGGGAAGCGGCTACGACATAGCGAAAGCCGAACAAGCCGTACGCAAAGCGTTGGAAGAGAACGGCGGGATCGAAATCGTGATCCCCGGGATCAAGTGGATCTCTCCCGACGAAAAGGTGCTCAAATTCACTGCGGCAGATATCACTGCTCTGCGAAACTATATCGGAGGCTAACAGATGAGAGAAATCAAAGAGCTGTCCAAGCTGATCGACGATGAGATCGACGCGGCTTGCGAATACGTCGAAGCCGCCGCAAAAGCGGAGGACGAGGGGCTGAAAACTCTGTACATCGAGCTGGCAACGGCTGAGCTCGGTCACGTTGACCGCCTGCACGCAAAAGCTAAGAGCACCATCGAGCGCGCAAAAGCCGACAAGACGGTTGAGATCCCTACCGGGATGCGCGATATATGGGAATGGGAGCACGAGCGCGTGATCTGCAAGGTGGCGAAGATCAAGTCCAAACTGGAAACGGTTCGGGCGATGTAAAACAAAAAATGACGAGCATTTTGCTCGTCATTTTTTGTGATGCACCGTGTAAACGATGCAATTTGCGAAGACCGTCAGCTCTTTGGTGTGCGTGAGCTGCTCGTTTGGTGACCCGTACGGGAATCGAACCCATGTTTTCGCCGTGAGAGGGCGACGTCTTAGCCGCTTGACCAACAGGCCTTATTCGCTTCAGCCTCATTATTATAGCAGGTTCTTTTCGAAAATGCAATAGGCAAATTGTATAAAAGTCAAAATTATTTTCGACGAATTGCTGTCTATAATAACGAGGCTGTCTATTTTCGCACAGAAATCAATTAAAATTACCGATAGAGTTCAAATACTCCACGTACTCTTCCAGGCAGAGATCCATTTCGTACATCGCCATTGCGTGGGTACGTCCGACGTAGCGGAAATGCCACGGCTCGTAGATGATTCCGGTGGCTTCCTCCTTATCCTCAGGGAAGCGGAGCACGAATCCGAAATAATGGGCGTTTGCCACAAGCCACTTCCCTGCCTCGGTCTCACCGAATTCCTGAATCAGCGAATCAAATCGGGAGGGCAGGCTGTGTTGAATGATGTCTACCGCAAGTCCGGTCTGGTGATCGCTGGTACCGGGCGCACAGGAGTAGGTTGCTACATTCGCTTCCTGCTCTTCGCGAGTGATGTCGATGGTTATATTCGTTTTAGTACCGCAAATCGGACAGGTGGACGACTTTCCGATCCAATCCACGTTACAGCTATCGTCTTTGCAGACCCAATGATAGGTTTTGTTGCAATTGTTGTTAAAGAGCGTACTCTGGTACGAATAAGAACGGTAAGCACTGGTCACGTCCAGCGTATCGATTCCTTGCGCTTCAGCTTCCAAAAACATTGCGGTCAGTGCTTGCAATGCTACAGTGTTCAGATTCAGATTCTCCGCAAACGTGTAATCCTTAGAGTTTTGGATCTTCGAACGATCCTTCAGTGCCGCGGAATCATTTTCCGCACCGGAGCTGATGGGTTTGGACGCATTGACCAAAATCAGATAATCGTCATCCCACAAATCACCGGTGGGATCGATATAATCTTCATATTTATCCATATCTATATGATACTCGTAATCTACTCCGAGGGAAGGAGCCGGAGTGGTCTCGGGAATCTTTTCGGTCGTCACCGGAACGGTAGTTTCGGGAACGGCGGGAGTAGTATCGGGGGTCTTAGCGGTAGTCTCCGAGGGCGTTACGGGTTTGTCGGAACCGTCGGAGGTACCGGTCTGAGGCGCATCACTCTGCGTTGTACCGACCGTAGTGACCGGTTCTTCGGTTTTACTACCGGCTGAGGTGACCTTTTCGTCATCCGGTGCTTTGTAATATGCCGCTACCATAATCAGCAGTACGACCAGCGCAACGGTCAGAGCGATCACCGACGCTGCCGCGAGCATTGCGAGAGGAGTGCCGTTTTTTCTTCTTTTGCGGGGGTTACTCATTTACGATCCTTTCTATATAAACGAATACCGACAATTGCCGGATCAATCCAGGGCAGATTTGTCAATGGGCGGACAGGGGGCGTTGTCACTCAGCAATAAAGAGTATTCCCCCTTGTCGCTGCAACGGATAATATAAGTATATTCATCCACTACCTCTTCAGCCTCTCCGTTTTCATCGGGTTCCGACTTGGAAACGGCATTTTTTACGGTGATGCCGCCAATGTAATGGTCGATAAAGCTGAGCGGCAAATAAAGGGACTCACCCTTCATCACCGCAGGTGCTTCCATATGGATAATACTTCCGTTCAGATCAACGCGCGTACTGTCCACGGTCACGGTAAACTCCGAGCGATCGGAAGGGAGGATGTAGCGGTGAACTTTACGGTCGCCGCTCTCATAAAAACCGCAATACTCCTGGAGTGCGGTAAAATTGATATAGAGAACAGAATCGTCACCCACATCCCCCATCTCGTAGGTGATCGTTTTCAACCGACGCTCGGCGGTGGATTCCATCCCGATTTTTAATGTATAGCTGTCGTCAAAGGAAAAGCCGTGAATCCACACGGACAGTGCAATATACACAGTAATCAGACCGCACAACAGCGCGAATACGACCGTTGACGAGATCAAAAAAAACACGATCCGGGCAAGCAGACGCTTTTTGGAACGCTTCCGTTTCACAGACTTCCCTCCTTTACTGCTTCCATATGGTTTATTGTATCACACAACCGAACGAAAAACAAGAGTGAATCGACATAAAAATTTGAAAATTTTATAAAGTTTTTTCGAACAACCTCTTGACAAACGCAAAACGATGTGCTATACTACCCGATGTAAAAGAAGAACACGAATTCCGTTCTCACCGTATGACCATTATGCCGATACGGTTATCACATAGTTCCGTCTCTTGCGGGCGGGGGTTGTTTGTGCGGAGTTTGTGGACTGCCGCACATTTTTTGTTTCACTATGGAGGTGTTTCACAATCAAACCTACTAACGAAAAAGAGCATCTGGTCAATGAAGAAATCATTTCCCCTTCCTTTCCCCGCTCCAAGCAGGTGCGCGTGATCGGATCGGACAACGAACAGCTTGGTATTCTCAGCCTGGCCAGTGCGCTGAATGCCGCTTACGACAAGGAGCTTGATCTGGTTCTTATCGCTCCGAGCAGCGAGCCGCCCGTATGCCGTATCATGGACTACGGAAAGTATTGCTTCGATCGGGACAAGAAGAAAAAAGAAGCCAAGAAAAAGCAGCAGCGTGTTGACGTCAAGGAGATCCAGCTCAAGTGCCAGATCGAACAGAACGATTTCAACACCAAGGTCAACAACGCGCGCCGGTTCCTCACCAGCGGCAACAAAGTAAAGGTTATGGTAGTCTTCAGAGGAAGACAGATGGCTTATCAGGATGTGGGACGTTCCCTGCTGGAAAAATTCAGCACGGCTGTCGCAGATCTGGGCAACATCGACAAGGCGCCCGTTATGGAAGGCCGTTCGATGACCATGTTCATCTCCCCCGTGAAGCAAACGGCAGCCAAACAATAACATTTTTACGCATCGCAAGATCGAAAGGAGTAACAAACCATGGCAAAAATCAAGACTCACAAGGCATCTGCCAAGAGATTTTCCCTCACTAAGAGCGGCAAGGTCAAAATGAACCATTCTCACCACCGTCACAAGTTGGGCCTCAAGACCCAGAAGCGCAAGAGAGCGCTCCGTACCGGCGCATATCTCAGCGAAAGCTTCGCTCCTGCTATCAAGACTCTGATCCAGAAGCACTAAGCAGGTAAACAACAGTATTTAAGGAGGATTACGTAAAATGGCAAGAGTTAAAGGCGCTCTGATGACGCGCAAGAGAAGAAAGAAAGTACTGAAGGCTGCGAAAGGCTACTGGGGTTCCAAGAGCAAGCACTTTAAGATGGCTAAGCAGGCCGTAATGAAGAGCGGTAACTACGCATTCATCGGCAGAAAGCTGAAGAAGAGAAACTTCCGTCAGTTGTGGATCGCCCGTATCAACGCTCAGGCGAAGGTAAACGGCATGAACTACAGCACCCTGATGCACGGTCTGAAGAAGGCAGGCATCGATCTGAACCGTAAGATGCTGGCTGAGCTGGCTGTTTCCAACAAGGATGCGTTCGCTTCCCTGTGCGACAAGGCTAAGGCTGCTCTGTAAGAGATCAATTTATACCCGCGGCGCGGAGAGTAAGTTCTCCCGCGCGCGGGTTTCTTTCGTATTTTCAGCCTTTGGAGGCAACTATGGAAATCATCACCTCCCGCGCCAATCGACTGATCGTGGAGACGGCAAAGCTGCAGGATCGCAAGCACCGTCAGCGGGAAAAGCTGTTTTTCTTCGAAGGAAGAAAACTGTTGGAAGAAGCGATCCGCCAAAACGCTCCTCTCGTTCGCGTTTTCGTGACCGAGGAGAACATCGCGCTCCTGCGGGATCTGCCTGCAGACGTTGAGCAATACACCGTCTCACGGAGCGTTTACGAAAAAATTTCCGCAGAAAATTCACCCGAAGGGGTATTTTGCGTAGCAAGACATCTTGACAGATTGCATAAATTTGCTACAATATATAGTATGACCGAAAAAGGCAGCCGTTTTATGGCAGTCAGCGTGCGCGATCCCGGCAATTTGGGAACTATCATCCGCTCCGCGCGTGCCATGGGCATCGACTGTCTGCTCCTCAGCTCCGACTGTGCCGATCTGTATAATCCCCGTACCATCCGCGGCGCTATGGGCGCGCTCTTTTCGCTGCCCACACTCACCGTTGCCGATCCCATCGGATCGGTCGCCGCTTTGCAAAAGGACGGCTACAGCGTGTATGCGACGGCGCTGACGCCCACCGCCTGTGACGTTCGAACGGTAGAGATCACTCCCGCCACCTGTTTTATAGTGGGTAACGAAGGACACGGTCTGCCCGACGAACTGGTAGTAGCAGCCGACCGCGCGGTCATTATTCCCATGCAACCCGGCAGCGAATCGCTGAACGTGGCGGCTGCCTCCTCCCTGCTTTTGTGGGAGATGGGAAAGATACTGCTTTGATTTTCACTAATTTTGAACCGAAAGGAATGATTCGATGTCTGACGTCCGATACTGGCTGTGGCTGAGTCTCAGACTCTCCCCCGGCAGCAGCGCGATCGATGCGGTGCTGGGGCACTTTTCCTACGACGCAAAAGCTGTTTTCAAGGCCGATCAGAAGGAGCTGGAGAAGGTTCCCGGTCTGAAAAATGAAGTGATCGACGCGCTGGCAGATAAGTCGCTGGACGAGACCCGCGATATTTACAGCTGGTGTATGACGCAGAACGTGGGACTGCTTGCCTATGACAGCCCGCTCTACCCCGAGCGTCTGCGTTCGATCCCTCATCCACCGGTGCTTCTTTACTATAAGGGAAAACTGCCCGATTTCGACAAAAACGTCTGCATCGCAACAGTGGGCACCCGCAAGATCACCGAATACGGTCAGCGGGAAGGCTACATCATCTGCCGCGATCTGGCAATGGCGGGCGCTATCGTCGTCAGCGGAATGGCACGGGGCGTCGACTCCATCTGTCACCGGGGCGCGTTGGACGCAGGCGGTCATACCGTAGCCGTTCTCGGTTGCGGCATCAATCGGGTCTATCCGCCCGAGAACGGCCCTTTGATGGATGAGATCTCCCTTTCGGGTACGCTCTTCACCGAGTTCAAGCCGGATACTGCTCCCATCGGCTCCAACTTTCCCATCCGCAACCGCATCATCAGCGGTTTGTGTCAGGGTACGTTAGTAGTGGAAGCCGACGATCACAGCGGTGCGCTGATCACCGCCCGCACCGCAAGTCAGCAGGGACGCGATCTGTTCGCACTCCCCGGAAAAGTGGACGAGCAGAATAGTCAAGGCCCCAATTCGCTGATCAAGGACGGTGCCAAGATGGTCACCTGTGCACGGGACGTTTTGGTGGAATACGAATTTTACTATCCCAACGTCATCCGAACCGAAAACCTTCCCGTCTTTCTGCCCCGATTTGTTACCGGCATCCATCAGCGGGAACAGGTAATGAAGGCAACCAAAGTGCTGATTACCAAAGCCGCTACCGACGCATGGGCGGAAGAGGAAAAAATGAACGGCGAGACCACCGAGCCGACCAAAAAATCGAAGGCAAAGAAAAAGTCCGCCCCTGTTGCAGAAGAGCCCGCGGAGGATCTTCCCTTTACCGTGGAAGATCCGAAAGAAAGCAACGAACCCGAAGAAATCGAGGTTCCGAAATTCATCGGCAAGATCCAGGCAGATATCCTCAAGCTGATGCCGCTGGATCGTCCCGTTTCGGCAGACGATCTTGCCAAGCAGGGGCAGGAAGTCTCCACCGTTCTCTCTGCAATGACCATGCTGGAGGTCGGCGGGCTGGTTCGCTGTCTTCCGGGCGGTCTCTATCAGCGACTCAAATAAGTCGCTTCATACGTCGGGTGTGCATCATTCAAATGCAGTCCGACAACGCACTATCAAATTGAAAGGAAATTCCGTATCACGGAACTCGTATAGATATGTCCAAACTGGTAATCCTTGAGTCCCCCTCCAAAACTAAGACCGTTCAAAACTATCTGGGCTCCGGCTATAAAGTCGTTGCTTCTATGGGACACATCCGCGATCTGCCCAAAAGTACGCTGGGCGTAGATGTGGAAAACGGCTTTGCGGCACATTATATCAACATCCGCGGCAAAGGCGATTTGATCAACGATTTGAAAAAACTGACTAAAAATGCCGACGAAGTATACCTTGCAACCGACCCTGACCGGGAAGGCGAAGCGATCTCCTGGCATTTGGCGACCGCACTGAAGATCCCCGATGATAAAATCAAGCGCATCACCTTCAACGCCATCACCAAGAACGTGGTACAGGAGGCTATCAAAAATCCCCGCGCCATTGATATGGATCTGGTGAACGCTCAGCAGGCACGTCGCATCCTGGACCGCATTGTGGGCTATAAGCTCTCTCCCTTCCTTTGGAAAACCGTTAAGAGCGGTCTCTCCGCCGGACGCGTGCAATCGGTGGCTACCCGTCTGGTAGATGAGCGGGAAGCCGAGATCCGCGCATTCATTCCCGAGGAATACTGGACGATCACCGCCCATCACGAAAACGGGGACGGCGCAAAATTTACCTCCCGCTATTTCGGTAAGAACAGCGAGAAGCACGAGCTGGCCAATCAAGCAGACGCCGAAGCCGTGCTGAGATCCTGCGAGGGGCATCCCTTCGTGATCACCTCGTTAAAGAAATCGCTGAAAAAGCGCAATCCTCAATCCCCCTTCTCTACCTCCAGTCTGCTTCAGGATGCCTCTCGTAAATACGCTTATCAAGCATCTAAGATCATGAAGATCGCCCAAGAGCTGTACGAGGGTGTCGATCTTGGCTCCGAAAACGGCGGCGTACAGGGTCTGATCACCTATATGCGTACCGACAGCCTGCGCGTCTCCCCCGAAGCACAAGAGGCGGCAAAGCAGTATATTTTAGAAAAATTCGGCAAGAAATACTATCCCGAAACTGCCCGCGTTTATAAGACCGATTCCGAGGCACAGGATGCCCACGAAGCGATCCGTCCCGCCAATATGGCGTTTGAGCCCGCAAAGATCAAGAAACATCTTACAGGTGATCAGTATAAGCTCTATAAGCTGATTTGGGATCGTTTCGTGGCCAGCCAAATGGCTTCCGCCGAGATCGATACGGTCGCTGTCGAGATCGATTGTAATCATAATACCTTCCGCACCACCGGTTCCTCGGTTCGTTTTCCCGGCTTTTTGAAGGCATATGAAGGAAACGCAAAAGACCAAGGCGAGGATGAAGAGGCTAAGCTCCCTCCTCTTGCGGAGGGCGAAGTGCTGAACACCACCGCAGTAACTCCCGATCAGCATTTTACCAAGCCTCCCGCCCGCTATACCGAAGCGTCGCTGATCGAAGCGTTCAAGGAAATGGGCATCGGTCGTCCCTCCACCTACGCATCTACCATCACCACGATTCTCTCCCGTGAATATGTCAAGCGAGAGGGCAAATCGCTGGTTCCCACTCCTTTGGGCGAGGCAACTACTAAGCTGATGCTGGAAAATTTCCCCGAGATCGTGGATTATAAATTCACGGCACAGATGGAGACCAGCCTGGATGAAATAGAGCACAGCGAAAACACGATGGAAAACGTCCTTTCCACCTTCTACGGGCGATTCAAGGGGTCTTTGGATAAAGCCTCTGAGACCGTTTCCCGCGCTGACGTTACCCTTCCGGTGGAAGAAACCGACATCGTTTGCGAAAAGTGCGGCAGTAAGATGATCGTCAAATCGGGACGTTTCGGCAAATTCGCCGCTTGTCCCAACTATCCTGCCTGCAAAAACACCAAACCGTTGGATAAAGACGGGAAACTCAAGGAAAAATCCGAAGCTACCGCCGAGCCAACCGATATGATCTGTCAGCAATGCGGTGCTCCTGTAGTAAAGCGTACAGGCCGATACGGCAGTTTCTTCGCCTGCTCCAAGTATCCCGAATGCAAATATACGGTAAAGATTCAAAATGAGATCGGCGTTCCCTGTCCCCTGTGCGGCTCTGCCATCGTTACCAAACGTGCCAAGAATCGAACGATCTTCTATAGCTGCTCGGGGTATCCCAAGTGTAAATTCTCCTCGTGGGATCAGCCCACCTCCGAAAAGTGTCCCGATTGCGGCGGAATCCTATATCTGAAAAAGGACAAGAGCAACTACGTTTGCAAAACCGACAAATGCGGTTATACCCGTCCGGGAGTGAAAAATGATAGCGAAAATTAACGTGATCGGCGCGGGTCTTGCCGGCTGTGAAGCAGCCTGGCAAGCCGCAGAGCTGGGGGCGTTCGTTACGCTCTACGAGATGAAGCCCGTCAAATACACACCCGCACATCACCATCCCGGCTTTGCGGAGCTGGTCTGCTCCAATTCCCTGCGCTCCCGTCAGCTATCTAACGCGGTAGGGCTTCTGAAGGCGGAGATGTCCGAGTTGGGCTCGCTGATCATGGAGGCGGCATACGCCGCAGAGGTACCCGCAGGTGCCGCACTTGCCGTAGACCGTCATCGGTTCAGCGATTATATCACCGAGAAGATCCGCTCTCATCCTCGCATCACCGTGGTAGAGCAGGAATTGACCGTGCTGCCTGCCGAGGGCATCACGGTGGTCGCCAGCGGACCGCTGACCTCCGACGCGCTGTCGGCACACCTTGCCGAGTTGCTGTCGGAAAAATCGCTCTCCTTTTTCGATGCGGCGGCTCCCATCGTAGACGCCTCTACCATCAACATGGAGAAAGCGTATCTCGCCTCCCGCTACGGAAAAGGTGAGGCTTGCTACATCAACTGCCCCATGAATCGGGACGAATATACCGCGTTTTACGAAGCACTGATTTCGGCTCCCGAAGCTCCGCTGAAGGAATTTGACAAGGAACTGCAGTCCGATCTGACCGTCTTTGAAGGGTGTATGCCCGTGGAAGTCATGGCGAAACGGGGCTTTGATACCCTGCTCTACGGACCGTTAAAGCCGGTCGGTCTCCCCGATCCCAAGACCGGCAAAGATCCATTTGCGGTAATCCAGCTCCGGCAAGAGAATTTGGAAAAGACTCTGTACAATTTGGTAGGCTTCCAAACGCATCTGACCTTTGAGGCGCAAAAACGGGTATTCCGTATGATTCCCGGTCTTGAGAACGCAGAGTTCACCCGTTACGGTGTGATGCACCGCAACACCTTCCTGGATTCTCCACGCCTCCTGGACGATCACTACCGTCTGCGTAAGGACACGCGGATCCTGTTTGCCGGGCAGATGACCGGTGTGGAGGGCTATCTGGAGTCCGCCGCATCCGGATACGTTGCCGGCGTGACCGCCGCTCTGGATGCGATGGGAAAGGAAGCTCCTGCGTTTTCCCCGCAAACCGCCATCGGTGCGCTGGCACACTACGTTTCTTCCTCCGTTTCCTCTAATTTTCAACCGATGAACGTGAACTTCGGCATTATCGACCCGCTGGATCGAAAGGTCAAAGGCGGTAAAGCCGTTCGCAACGAAGCCATCTCTGAGAGAGCGCTGACGGTCATTCGCTCGACCGCCTCTACTCTGTCTGAATTAAAGCAAAGTCTTGAATAAGAAAGGATTTTGACCTATGAAAATCATTATTGACGTAATGGGCGGCGACAAAGGCCCTGCTGAAGTTGTTAAAGGTGCCGTTGAAGGATGCCGTGATCTGAAGACTGACGTAATTTTGGTAGGCGATCAAACCGTTATCCGTTCCGTCGCTGCTGAAAACAAATTGGATCTTACCGGTATCCGTATCGTCCACGCATCTGACGTGATCACTATGGAAGACGACCCTATGAGCATTCGTAAAAAAGAGAATGCTTCCATGCGCGTTGCCCTAAAACTGCTCAGTGACGGAGAGGGCGATGCGCTGGTCAGCTGCGGCAATACCGGCGCACTGCAGACCGGCGCAACCTTGTATGTGAAACGCATTCGCGGTGTTCATCGCGCTGCCATCGCAACTCTGCTTCCCCTTACCTGTCCGACTCTGCTTTTGGACAGCGGCGCCAATATCTCGGTCACCGAGGAGCACATGACTCAGTTCGCTATCATGGGCTCGGTCTACATGGAAAAATTATATAAACTCCAATCCCCCCGCGTAGGTCTGCTGAATAACGGCACCGAGGAAAGAAAGGGTACCCCTCTGCAGCAAGAAACTCATCAGTGGCTGAAGGAATGTGATGTTAATTTCATCGGTAACGTGGAAGGAAAAGATATTCCTTTCGGAAAATGCGACGTCATCGTTACCGACGGCTTTACCGGCAATATTGCCCTCAAGTCGCTGGAAGGAATGGCAAGCTTTGTAGTCGGAAAATTCAAAGCCATCTTCAAATCCGGCATTTTGGGTCTTGCATCAGCCGCTCTGATTAAGAAAAAGTTGGACGTACTCGGAAAACAGATGGATACCCGCTCTCACGGCGGCGCTCCCCTGTTGGGAATCTCTCGCGCCGTCATCAAGGCGCACGGAAACTCCGACGCGCTGGCTATCAAAAACGCGATGCGTCAGGCAGTCAACTATGTAAACACCAACGTGATCAGCGAGATCAGCAAGCGCTGTGCTGCTGAATCTATGAAACGGGAGCGAATGGAATGAGCCACCATCTGAGTCAACTGGAACAGCGTATCGGTTACCGATTTGAAAACGCCACGCTCTTGAAGAACGCATTGATTCACTCCTCCTACGCCAACGAATCCGGCTCCAAGCATCCGGCGCTCGACTGTAACGAGCGGATGGAATTTTTGGGCGATACCGTTCTGTCGCTGGTAGTCAGCACTTATCTGTTCCAAAATCATCCTGACCTGCCCGAGGGAAATCTATCCAAACTGCGCTCTTTTACCGTTTGCGAAAAAGCTTTGGCAGAGTTTGCGGCAGAAATTCGGTTGGGCGATTATCTGATGCTTGGCAAGGGCGAGGATCATAACAACGGCAGACAGCGCCCCTCCATCACCTCCGACGCCTTTGAGGCACTGATCGCCGCGATCTATCTGGACGGCGGTTTAAAGAATGCGCAAACATTTGTCCTGCGCTTTGCCGTTCCACATATAGAGTGCCTGCTCAGTGAGCAGATCACTGAGGATTACAAAACCGCCCTCCAACAGATCGTCCAGCAGGAACAGGGCGAGAAGCTGGAATACGTTCTCGTAGCGGAAGAGGGTCCCCCTCATCAACGCACCTTCACCATGGAAGCCCGTCTCAACAGCAACGTGATCGGACGGGGAATTGGCTCCAGCAAGCGCGAGGCAGAGCAGAGAGCTGCCAAGGAAGCACTGATCCTGTTCGGCAAGCAATGAGACATTGCACCATTCCCATTTTTGTGCCGCATCTGGGGTGTCCTTGTCAATGCAGCTTCTGCAATCAGAAGACCATTACCGGTGTGCGTCCGATGACTCCCATTGATGCACACCGTCAGATCGAAGCGCATCTTGCCACCATCCCGCGGGACACTGCCGTGGAGATCGCCTTTTTCGGCGGTAGCTTCACCGCGATCCCACGGGATGAAATGGTAGCACTTTTACAAGTCGCATCCCCTTACATTAAGTCGGGACGGGTCGCTTCTGTCCGCATCAGCACCCGCCCCGATGCCATCGACGGCGACGTACTGTCGCTGCTTGCCAGCCATGGTGTAAAAACCATCGAGCTGGGCATCCAATCCACGTCAGATCGGGTACTTTATGCCTGCCGACGGGGACATACCGCCGAGGACTGCCGCCGCGCGGCAGAGTTGATCGTCTCCCGCGGGTTTACACTGGGGGGACAAATGATGATCGGACTTCCCTACTCTACGCTTGCCGACGAGATCAAGACCGCTCGCGCGATCGTCGCAATGGGTGCGAAGGAAGCGCGTATCTATCCTACCGTAGTATTTTCAGGCACGCCACTCTCCGAAGAAACTGCAAGCGGTGATTATATGCCGCTGACCGTCGAGGAAGCAGTTGATCGTACCGTGGCACCGATGGAGATCCTGCTAAACGCGGACATAAAGCTTCTGCGGATAGGGCTCTGCGAAAACGAGAGCCTGCACGCCCCGGGACAAGTGATCGGCGGTGCCTATCATCCTGCACTGGGAGAGTTGTGTTATTCGTCACTTTATCGAAAGCGAATGAATACGGAGATTTCTAAACTTACGCTTTCCGAACAATCAAACTTGAAAATATCCGTTGCACCCGGCAAGCTTTCTATGGCAATCGGGCAGAAGCGGTGTAATTATACGGCGATCCGGGACGAGTTTGCGCTCGCCTCTCTGAAGATCGTCGAAGATCCCGCGCTTGCCGGTTTTGCCGTGCGTGCGGATCTGCTCTCACAAGAGAAAGGATCATAATAGTTTTATGCGACTCAAATCATTGGAGCTTCACGGGTTCAAATCCTTCCCCGACCGCACCAAGCTTAGTTTCGAATCGGGCGTGACGGTTATCGTCGGTCCCAACGGCAGCGGTAAATCCAACATTTCCGACGCCATCCGCTGGGTTTTGGGCGAGCTCTCTACTAAAAATATCCGCGGCAATAAAATGGAGGACGTCATTTTCGGCGGTACCGACAGCCGGTCTCCCATGGGCTTTGCCGAGGTCTCGCTGACCATTCAGAACAGCGGTGAGAACCGCATTGATATGGATTACGACGAGATCACCGTCACCCGCCGTTACTACCGTTCGGGTGACAGCGAATATCTGATCAACAACAAAGTCGTTCGTTTGAAGGATATCGTCGAACTATTCATGAATACCGGTATCGGCAAGACCGGCTATTCGATGATCGGTCAGGGACGTATCTCCGAGATCATCTCGCAAAAGAGCGAGGATCGCCGCATCATCTTCGAGGAAGCCGCCGGAATTTCGAAGTACCGCTACAAAAAACACGATGCCGAAAAGCGTCTTGCCGAAGCCGAGGGGAATCTGGAGCGCGTGCAAGACATCCTTTCCGAGCTCTCCTCCCGCATCGGTCCTTTGGAAAAGGATGCGGCAAAGGCGAAGATCTATCTGGAGCTTTACGAGGAAAAGAAGGCGCTGGATATCGGACTTGCGGTTTATGATCTGTCTACCATCACCTCCCGTCGTGAGATCGCGGAGCGTGATTTCGTAGTCGCCACCCGCGAGCTGGAGATCCTGGATGATACCATTGCATCGCTTGAAAAGCGCGAGGAAGCGCTTCATCAGGAACGACAGGACAATCAAGCCGCTTATGCCGAGGCGATGCAACACGAAGGCGATTTGGCAGGACGTTTTTCCTCTCTCCATGCCGAATTGATGGTCAGTCGAACCCGATTGGAACATCTGGCGCAGACGCTGACGGAGCTTCAAGACAAGTACCGTCTCACCGAGGCACAGATCGCTGAAAAACAGGCAGAAACCGTCTCGCTGAGCGAGAACGCTAAGACCAAGGAAGCGGAGCTTGACCGACAGAAGGCGGCGTATGCCGAGACCGAGTCGGCACTGGAATCCGCACGGCAGGAAAACGTAACTACGCAGCGTCAGTACGATGTACTTTCACAGCAGAAGGACGCGCTGCTACAAGATCTAACCGACGTCCGCATCAAGCTGTCAGCGCTGGACGTAGCAAAATCCACCAGCGACTCCCGTCAGGAGGAGTATTCCGAGCAAATCGGAACTACACGTCAAAAACTCACTTCCCTGTTCAATCAGCAAGCCACATCCAAAGAGAATTTACGGGTCTATGAAGAAAAACGAACCGAAAAGCAAGCCGCACTCGATCAAGGGCGAGAGCGTTCCGCTAAACTGCGAGCTGCTTTGGAAGCTTCCGTTCGGGAGCAGAATCGACTGACCGGCGAGATCTCGTCCCGTCAACAAAGAGCGGCAGCGCTCCGTCGGATGGAGGAGCATTTCGAAGGCTACAGCCGCAGCGTCAAATTCCTCGCCGAGGCGGCGAAGAACGGACGAATTTCGGGCGTTTGCGGTACCGTATCTCAGCTGATCGCGGTTGACCGTCCTTACGCCCTTGCCATCGAGACCGCGCTGGGCGCAAACATTCAAAATATGATCGTGGAGGACGAAGCGGCTGCAAAATCCGCTATCGCACTGCTGAAGCGCGAAAACGCAGGCAGAGCGACCCTCTATCCTCTGACTTCCGTAAAAGGATCTAATTTTAACGGCGATCTGAACGCGCTCTCCCGTCAAGAAGGCTTCGTGGGACTTGCATCCGATCTGGTACGCTACGACAACCGTTATCGTGGAGTGATCTCCTATTTGCTCGGTCGTACGCTTCTCTTTGACAACCTGGACAACGCTACCCGATCTGCTAAAGCGTCGGGCTATCGCCATCGGATCGTCACTCTGGACGGTCAGATCATCAACGCAGGCGGCTCCTTCACCGGCGGTTCCGCCGCCCGTGAGAGCGGCATCCTTACCCGCTCCGCTGAGATCGAGGAGATCGTTTCCCAGCAGAAGAAGCTGGAAGCGAAGCTATCCGCACTGCAGGTTGAATCTACGGAGAGCGAGAGCGCCCTTGCGGACGCAGAACACGAACTCGAATCGCTGAGTTCCGAGCTGTCGCTGATTTCGGTCCTTTACAACTCCGAAAAGTCCAATCTGACCATGCTGGAAGGACGGATGCGAGAGGAAGAACAAAATCTGAAGGATCTGTCCACCGCAAGCGGTCGCCTGGATGAAGCGGAAGCCGCAAAACTGCTGGAGGCAGAAGCACTCCGCGCAGAAGAAGCAACGCTTACCGAAAAGCTTACGTCTCTCACCACCGAAATGGAATGCGTTCAGCAGGAAAAGAACCGCAACGCCGCTCTGTTGGAGGAGTGTACCTCACGCAAGAATGCAGGGCTCGTCACTATTTCCGTACAAACCAAGGAACTGGAGCGCATCCGCGAGCGGATCGACGAAGCAAAATCGCAGATCACCGCCCTATCCGAAGAATTGCTGCATTCTACCGCACGGCAGGCATCCGTGAAGGAAGAACAGACCTCCCTGTCTGCCCAAATCGTCGAAAGTGAAGCAGCCGCTGAGGCGTTGAACGCTGAGATCGACTCTATTAAATCCAAGGGAAAATCCCTGACCGAGCGTTCGCTGGAGCTGGAACAGCAGGCGACCGCCCTGCGTCAGAGTTCTCGCGAGAAGGCAAGCGAGCGGGAACATCTCTTCCGCAACTACACGACGCTGGAATCGGTTCTCGACCGCATCAACGCCGAGCAGGATAAGCTGACCGAAAGGCTTTGGGAAGAGTACGAGCTCACCTACGCCGAGGCCTGTGAAAAGGTCACCGAGCCGATTACCGAGGAGACCCGCGCTCCCTCCATCACCCGTCAGAACCGCCTGCGATCCAAGATCCGCGAGTTGGGATCTGTCAACGTGGGTGCCGTAGAGGAATATAAGCAGGTCAAAGAGCGTTACGAGCTGCTCAGCACGCAGGTGGAGGATCTGAACAAAGCCAAGCGTGACTTTGCCGATATCATCGAAAAACTGGAAACCGAGATGTGTCAACGGTTTACCGAAACCTTTGAAAAGGTCAACGAAAACTTCAAGGAGGTCTTCGTGCAGCTTTTCGGCGGCGGTAACGCCAATCTGTCGCTGTCCGATCCTGCCAACGTGCTGACCAGCGGCATCGAGATCGAAGTGGCACCTCCCGGTAAGATCATCAAGAACCTGAAGCTGCTGTCCGGCGGCGAACAGGTCTTCGTGGCGATCGCGATCTTCTTTGCCATTCTGAAGGTCAACCCTTCTCCCTTCTGCCTGTTGGACGAGATCGAGTCTGCGCTGGACGAGGTCAACGTAGACCGCTTCGCCGCTTACGCAAAAATGTTCTCGGATAACACGCAGTTCATCATCATCACCCACCGCCGCGGTTCTATGGAAGCGGCAGATACGCTCTACGGCGTCACCATGCAGGAAAAGGGCATTTCCAAAGTCCTTTCGATGAACGTCAATGAAGTAGAACAAAAATTAGGAGTAAAACTGTAATGGGATTTTTTGAAAGACTCAAAAGCGGTCTGTTGAAGACCAAAAACGCCCTGTTCGGCGGACTTTCCAATCTCTTCCGCCGCGGTATCGACGAGGATACTCTGGAAGAGCTGGAAGAGCTGTTGATCTGCGCCGACGTGGGCTATAACGCTACCGAGGAGATCATCGAAAAGCTCCGCGAGCGTACGAAGGTGGAAAAGGTCAAGGATGCTCCCACCGCTATCGCGCTGCTGAAGGAGATCCTCGTAGAGATGATCGGCGAAAAACAGCCGCTCTGCATCGAGCCCTCCCCTGCCGTGATCCTGGTCATCGGCGTGAACGGCGTGGGTAAGACCACCTCCATCGCCAAGATCTCGCATCTTCTGAAGAGTGAGGGCAAAAAGGTCATTCTTGCCGCCGCTGATACCTTCCGCGCCGGTGCTATCGACCAGCTTCAAGTCTGGGCAGATCGCGCCGAGGTAGAGCTGATCAAGCAGTCCGAGGGCTCCGATCCCGCCGCCGTTGTCTACGACGCCATCGCCGCCGCCAAAAAGCGCGGCTCCGACGTACTGATCGTAGACACGGCAGGACGTCTGCACAACAAGAAAAACCTGATGAACGAGCTTGCCAAGATCAATCGGGTCATCGAGCGTCAGCTTCCCGAAGCGACCCGCGAGACTCTGCTGGTGCTGGACGCCACCACCGGTCAAAACGCCGTCAATCAGGCGAAGGAGTTCAAGAATGCCGCTGACATCACCGGTCTGGTGCTGACCAAGCTGGACGGAACCGCCAAGGGTGGCATCATCTTCTCCATCAAGGAAGAGTTGGATCTGCCCGTGAAATTCATCGGCGTCGGCGAACGGATGGACGACCTGCAGGTCTTTGATCCTGAAGCATTCGTAGACGCGCTTATCGACGACTAAAGGGGATCAATATGTTGAAAATCGTACTGGCATCCCGGAACGCCCATAAGATCCGGGAGATCAAAGAAATCCTCTCTGCCGCCGCAGGACATGAGCTGGAGATCCTCTCCCTCGACGACATCGGCGTTACCGGTGACATTGAGGAAAACGGTAATTCCTTTGAGGAAAACGCGAAAATCAAGGCTTCCCTGCCCGCTTCCATGGGCTATATCGGCATCGCCGACGACAGCGGTCTGTCGGTAGACGCGCTGGGCGGCGAACCCGGTATCTACTCTGCCCGTTACGCAGGCGAGCCTTGCAACGACCGGAACAATAACGATAAACTGCTCCGCAATATGGACGGTGTCACGAACCGTACCGCTCACTTTGTCAGCTGTGTTGCCGCCGTCCGTCCCGACGGAAAAGCACTGGTCTGCCGCGGCGAGTGCCCCGGCACCATCCTGTACACCCCACAAGGAAGCGGCGGCTTTGGCTATGATCCGCTCTTCTGGTACGAGCCTCTGCAGAAAACCTTTGCGGAGCTCACCCCCGAAGAAAAGAACTCTATCAGCCACCGCGCAAGAGCTCTGGAGCAGTTCTGCAAAGAATTCATCGCATTTTGGGAGGACGCACAATGACCAGCAAACAGCGTGCTTATCTTAGATCTATGGCGACCTCGATCCAGCCTATCTTTCAGGTGGGTAAGGGCGAGATCTCCGAGAATATGACCGAACAGATCTCCAACGCCCTTGAAGCAAGGGAGCTGATAAAGGTGAAGGTACTGGAAAACAGCCTGTACACCGCAAGAGAGGCGGCAGAGATCATCGCAGAAGAAACCGAAGCGGAGGTCGTCACCGTCATCGGTAACAAGTTCGTGCTCTATCGGGAGTCCGAAAAGCACAAAAAGATCGATTTGTCTGCAGTTTAACGCTATGGCTTTGCAGAAAACTCTTGGCATCTACGGCGGAACCTTTTCGCCGCCTCACATCGGTCACGTCAGCGCGGGACTTGCTTTTCTGCGTCAACTGAAACTGGATCGTCTGATGGTAATGCCGACGCGTATCCCTCCGCACAAGCCTGACGGCGGGATCGATCCGATCCACCGACTCAGAATGACCCAGCTTGCTTTTGAGGACGCTCCCGAATACGGCGAAACGCTGTTCGTATCCGATTGGGAGATCACCCGTCAGTCGGTAAGCTATACTGCCGATACCCTGCGCTTTTTCCATATGCAGGGCTACAAGTTGTACTTTCTTTGCGGCACCGATATGTTTCTGTCGCTGGACAGTTGGTATCGACCTGACGTCATCTTCTCACTGGCGACCATTGCCTATGTGCGCAGAGAAGATGAAACGCCCGCCATCCGGCAGATGATCGAAGATGCTAAGTATAACTATCGAATCAAGTATAACGCGGAGCCTGTGGAGATCGTCACGAAGCCGATTGACGTCTCCTCCAGTGAGATCCGTGCCGGGCTGGAATCAGGCGGCGATGTCAGTGGTCTGCTCCCTCCCGCCGTTCTGGATTATATTCGCGAACACGGGCTTTATCCGCCCCATGGAAAAGAGGAATCAAAATGATCAATCTGACCGAAACAGAAGCCCGAGTGGCACAGCGATTAGACGAGTACCGTATGGCACACACGCGCTCGGTAAAGGATGAATGTATGCGCCTCGCCGCACTGTTTAGCCTAAGCGAAAAAGACACCAATCTTTTGGCGGCAGCGGCTCTCCTTCACGATTCCACCAAAGCTTTGCAGATCGCAGAGCAGGCGACGCTGGCGCAGATTTTTGGGATTGAGTTGACCCGAGACGATTTAGACAGCCCCGCTACCCTTCACGCCATCACCGGCGCGGCAATGGCGCGGGTGGATTTCGACGCCCCAGTTGCAGTTACTGCTGCCATCGCCTGCCACACCACCGGTAAGGAAAACATGACCCTTCTGGACAAGCTCCTCTTTCTTGCCGATTACATCGAGCCTACCCGCAAATTTGAGGATTGTATCCGCGTACGACGCTATTTCTATGAGGATACCGTCGATCAGCCGCTTGAAAAGCGTCTGAACGCCACACTTTTGCTGGCGTTTGATCTGACGATCTCGGGGCTGATCGAAGAAGGCCGTCCCATTCATCCGCAAACGATAAAATCCCGCAATTTTCTTTTGAAAAATTCTTGATTTTCCCGTCAATCTGTGATACAATAAACGATATCCATTCCGAAAGGAGTTTTTGTATGACAAACGAAGTCATCATCCGCGATCTCTCCAACGCCACCTCCCGCGAGATGGCAGAAAAGGTGATCAAAATTCTCAACACCCGTAAAGCACACAACGTAAAGCTACTGCGCGTGGAGGATCAGACCGTGCTCAGCGAATATTTCGTGATCTGCTCCGCTACCTCCAACACGCAGGTAAAATCTCTCGCCGCAGAGATCGAATATAAGATGGGGCTATGCTCCGTAGATCCCCTACACCTGGACGGCTACAGCGAAGGTCAGTGGACCGTTATCGACTACGGATCGGTGATGGTACACGTATTCCACGAGGAAGCGCGTCAATTCTATAAACTGGAAAAATTATGGGCAGACTCGGAAGAGGTGGACATCTCCGCACTCTTTGACGAGAACTGAGATCAATATAAAGAAGGACGAACAAATGAAATACGATTTTAAGTCGATTGAAAAGAAATGGCAGGACAAATGGGAAGCCGAAAACGCATTCGTAGCTTCCGACGATTATTCCAAGCCGAAATTCTACGGTCTCGTAGAATTTCCCTATCCCTCCGGTGCGGGTATGCACGTAGGTCACATCAAAGCCTACTCCGGTCTGGAGGTCGTTTCCCGTAAGCGTCGGATGCAGGGCTACAATGTACTGTACCCCATCGGCTTTGACGCATTCGGTCTGCCTACCGAAAACTACGCCATCAAGACCGGTATGCACCCCAGAGTGGTCACCGACAAAAACATCGCTCGCTTTACCGAGCAGCTCAAGAAGGTGGGCTTCTCCTTCGACTGGACCAAGGTCGTGGACACCACCGACGAAAACTATTACAAGTGGACTCAGTGGATCTTTTTGAAGATGTTCGAAAACGGTCTTGTGTTCCGCGACAAGACTTTGGTCAATTACTGCCCCAGCTGTAAGGTCGTTCTCTCCAACGAGGACTCCCAGGGCGGCGAGTGCGACATCTGCCACAGCGCCATCGTGCAGAAATCCAAGGATGTTTGGTATCTGCGCATCACCGAGTACGCCGACAAGCTGTTGGACGGTCTGAAGGAAGTGGACTACCTTCCCAACATCAAGATGCAGCAGGAAAACTGGATCGGCAGATCCACCGGCGCTTTCGTGAACTTCGAGGTCAAGGGCGCAGATGAGAAGCTCCGCATCTATACCACCCGTCCCGACACCCTCTTCGGCGTGACCTTCATGGTCATCGCGCCCGAACATCCGCTCATTGAGAAGTACCGCGATCGGCTCACTAACATCGACGCGCTGGACGCTTACAAGGACGAGTGCGCTAAGAAGACCGAGTTTGAGCGTACCCAGCTTGTCAAGGACAAGACCGGCGTGAAGCTGGAAGGTCTTACCGCTATCAATCCCGCCAGCGGCAAGGAGATCCCCATCTACATCTCCGACTACGTAATGATGGGCTACGGCACCGGTGCCATCATGGCAGTGCCCGCCCACGACCAGCGTGACTACGACTTTGCGAAAAAGTTCGGAATCGACATCGTGGAGGTCATCAAGGGCGGAGACGTCTCCAAGGAAGCCTATACAGGCGACGGCGAGATGGTCAACTCCGATTTCCTCAACGGCTACACCAACAAGAAGGACTCCATCGCCCGCATGATCGACGAGCTGCAGGCGCGCGGCATCGGTGAGATGGGCGTGCAGTACAAGATGAAGGACTGGGCGTTCAACCGTCAGCGTTACTGGGGCGAGCCTATTCCGATCGTACACTGCCCCTCTTGCGGTATGGTAGCTGTTCCCTACGAAGAGCTTCCTCTCCGTCTGCCCGATGTTGAGAACTTCGAGCCCGGTGAAGGCGGCGAGTCGCCTCTTGCCAAGATCGACAGCTTCGTAAACTGCACCTGCCCCAAGTGCGGCGGCGCTTCGAAGCGCGAGACCGATACCATGCCCCAGTGGGCAGGTTCTTCCTGGTACTTCCTGCGCTATATCGACCCCCACAACGACAACGAATTTGCATCTCAGGAGAAGCTGAAATACTGGATGCCGGTTGACTGGTACAACGGCGGTATGGAACACGTGACCCGTCACCTGATCTACTCCCGTTTCTGGTACAAATTCCTGTATGACCTCGGTCTGGTTCCCTACGCCGAGCCCTACGCCAAGCGTACCGCTCAGGGTATGATTTTGGGTGCCAACGGTGTCAAGATGAGTAAGTCTTTGGGCAACGTAGTGGATCCGCTGGACGTAGTCAACGAGTACGGCGCAGATACGCTCCGCACCTACGTGCTCTTCATGGGCGACTACGGCTCTGCTGCACCTTGGTCGGAGAGTAGCGTGAAGGGCTGTAAGCGCTTCCTGGAGCGTGTTGCCGATCTGCCCTCCATCGCGAAAGGCAACGGTGTGACCGAAAAGCTGGAGTCCGCCTTCCACAAAACCGTCAAGAAGGTTTCCGAGGATATCGAGCAGCTGAAGTTCAACACCGCCATCGCGGCAATGATGGGACTGCTCAACGAGATTGATTCCGTTGGCTCCATCACTAAGGATGAGCTGATCACCTTCATCTCCCTGCTCTGCCCCTTCGCACCTCACCTGTGCGAGGAGATCTACGAGGCTGAGGGCGGCAAGGGTCTGCTTTCTCTGGCAGCATGGCCTACCTGGGACGAGGCAAAGACCGTCGACAGCACCATCGAAATCGCCGTGCAGATCAGCGGTAAACTGAAAGGCACCGTGGTAATTCCTGCCGACGCATCCCGCGAGGATATGATCACCGCTGCAAAGCAGAGTCCTAAGATCGCCGCTCAGCTGGAGGGTAAGACGATCGTAAAAGAGATCGCCGTTCCCGGCAAACTGGTGAATATTGTGGCGAAATAATGAAAAAATTTTGATTTATCTATTGACAAACGAGATTTTTTGTAGTATAATAACCAAGTAAAAAATTATTCTCCTGCAAGAGCGAGGGGAGGGAATCAAAACATGGCAGAAATCAGAGTAAAGGAAAACGAATCTCTTGACAGCGCACTGCGCCGTTTCAAAAGACAGTGCCAGCGCTCCGGTGTTCTTTCTGAAGTAAAGAAGAGAGAGCAGTATGACAAGCCCAGCGTAAAGCGCAAGAAGAAGTCTGAGGCAGCAAGAAAGCGCAAGTATAAGTAATTCCGCTTCTACTTAGAATGCCAAATTACAACCAAAGGGATGTGTTCAGTCGAGCACATCCCTTTTTTCATTTTAGTTCTAAATAGCGTTCCGCCAGTTGCTTCAACTCTTCAACTACATTAGGCTTCCAAGTGACTTTTTGAATGAGCCAATCGCAAGGAAAATCGCCACACAAACCGCAAAACTGTACCCGATGCTCTCTTGCACATTTATGGATTGGACAACCGTGAGATTGTACCCATTCTTCACAATGACCATCTGATTCTATGCATCCTTTACATATACCTGCCGCTTTTTTCTGACATCCTACACAACATTCCCCGCAAGCAGTAATCAAACTGAAATCTATCGTGCGCTCCATTTCGATACCAGCCCCTCAAAACAACGCCGTAGACAAATACCGTTCTCCCGTATCGGGCAGGAGCACCACAATGGTCTTCCCTGCGCTCTCAGGACGCTTGGCAAGGCTCACAGCCGCCGATAACGCCGCTCCCGAGGAAATTCCCACGAGCACGCCCTCGGCGCGTGCAAGGGCGCGTACAGCCTCGTACGCCGCCTCGTCGGTGACGGACATCACTTCGTCGATGACGGTAGTGTCTAAGATCTCGGGAACAAATCCCGCGCCGATGCCTTGCAGTCCGTGTGCGCCTGCTTTGCCGCCCGACAGAACGGCCGAGGTGGCTGGCTCAATAGCGACTACCTTCACAGCAGGATTCTGCTCCTTAAGATAGCGTCCCGTTCCCGTGACCGTTCCGCCGGTGCCTGCGCCTGCTACGAACACATCCACCGCACCGTCGGTGTCAGCCCAGATCTCTGGACCCGTGGTGGTATAATGGGCGCGAGGATTAGCGGGATTGACAAACTGCCCCGCTACGATGGCGCCGTCAATTTCTTTCGCCAGCTCCTCCGCTTTGGCAATGGCGCCGCTCATGCCAAGCTTGCCGTCGGTGAGGATCACCTCTGCGCCGTATGCCTTCATCAGACGTTGGCGCTCCACCGACATGGTGTCGGGCATGGTGATGATGACTCTATAGCCTTTAGCGGCCGCTAAAGCGGCGATTCCGATGCCGGTATTCCCCGAGGTAGGCTCGATGATCGTGCCGCCCGGAGCCAGTCTGCCGCTCTCCTCAGCGTCGTTGATCATAGACAGCGCTACGCGATCCTTCACCGAGCCTGCAGGGTTCATACACTCCAGCTTGGCAAGGAGGGTGACGTTCAGTCCGTTTTCTTGCTCGATATGCGAAAGTCTGAGAAGAGGGGTCTTCCCTACCAGCTCGCTGACAGATTGATAGTAGTTCATAGGATACTCCTTTGATTGATCTATACAAATCATAGCACATCCAAGCCGTTTTGTCAAGAAAAGAAACCGCGCCGAGGCGCGGTTTCGGTGTATCTTAATAATTCTCAGCCTTGATCTGGAAGTAGCTCTGAGGATGTGCACATACGGGACATACCTCGGGAGCCTTTTTGCCCACGCAGATGTGACCGCAGTTTGCGCACTGCCAAATCACGTCGCCGTCGCGGGAGAAGACCAGCCCGCCTTCGATGTTGGCGATCAGCTTGCGGTAACGCTCCTCGTGCTCCTTCTCGATTGCGGCAACGCCGTCGAACAGGGTCGCGATGTGGTCAAAACCCTCTTCACGGGCGACCTTGGCAAACTCAGCGTACATATCGGTCCATTCGTAGTTTTCGCCGTTTGCGGCGTCTGCCAGATTCTCCAGCGTAGAGGGGATTCCACCGTGAAGCAGCTTGAACCACAGTTTGGCGTGCTCCTTTTCGTTAGCGGCAGTCTCGGCAAAAATAGCGGCGATCTGATTGTAGCCGTCCTTCTTTGCCTTAGAGGCGTAATAGGTGTACTTGTTGGTTGCCTGAGATTCGCCGGCGAAGGCTGCCATCAGGTTGGCTTCGGTTCTGGATCCTTTGAGTTCCATAATAAATTTCCTTTCGATATATAATTTTGCCTTCAGCTCGCTTTGCTCTGACAGGCATTGCATACGCACTGAATATTCAGCTCGTAAGAGAGTATATCCACGCTGAGGGTGTCTTCAATCATTGATTTCAGCGAACTCAGCTCCACATCGGAAATGGCTCCACACTTCACGCAAATGGCATGATCGTGGGGATGGATCGTTTTGTCGTAATGATCGGGCTGACCGGGAAAATGGAGACGGACGATGCTCCCCTCTTCCGCCATCTGCCCGAGATTGCGGTAGACGGTTCCCATGGAGATATTGGGCATTTCCTTCTTGGCCTCCCAATACAACTCCTCTGCGGTGGGGTGGGTCTCGGACTGCTCCAGCAGTCTGCGGATGATCTGTTGTTGTTTGGTCATTCGGCTCACCTCTTTAGGAATGATTCTCATTTCTGTTCTTATTATACAGGATGAAATTGAATCTGTCAAGAGGTTTTCGAAATTTTTTTGAAGAAATTACATCACGAAGAACAGAATGCAGAAAAACTGAAGAATACTGCCCAATACCACGAAAATGTGGAAGATGGAATGCAGGTAGCGCTTATGGATCTGATAAAAAACTACGCCGATACAGTAGATGATCCCGCCGCCCAACAAAAAGGCACTTCCCCAAAAGCCCAGCACCTGAAAGGTCGGTACCACGCACACCAAAATGCACCAGCCCATGGTGAAATAGCAGACCATTGCCAGCTTGCTGAATTTCTTCAGATCGATAGCGGTGAAGGTAATCCCAAGTGCCGCGCTCCCCCATACGAAACCGAAGATCGTCCAGCCCAGCCACTCCGAATAGGAGCGAACCGTCACCAACGCGATGGGCGTATAAGTACCTGCGATCAGCAGATAGATCGAGCAGTGATCGATAACCTGAAATACCTTTTTTGCCATCAATTTCGGTGAAAGACCGTGATAAACGCTGCTCATGGTGTAGAGAATAATCATCGTTCCGCCGTAGATCGCGCCGCTGACTACGCCCCACACGTTATGGTGGAACGCTGCCATCAAGACGCACAGCACGGTGACTGCCGCTCCCAGGGCGCCGCCTACGATGTGAGAGACCATATTAAAAACTTCTTCTCCCTTGGTATAATCGGGAAGCTGTCGTTTGGATAGAGGAGTTCTGTGCATAGGTATAGACATCCTTTCTGTCGGTTGGAAATGCAATTGTCTATGTAATTCAACAAGGTAGTGGAGTAACAGCGGTGAGATTCGTCAGCAGGATCACATTGCCACTTCCTTCCCGCAACGTAATAAGTATACTATCATTTGCCAAGAATGTCAATAGTTCAATTGTAGCATAATGATGAACTTTATTTGAACTAAGCTATGCCGCAGAAAGCAAAATTAAATCCACCCACTCGCCGCCGAGGCAAATTTCACACGCCGCAGGCGTATTTCACGCACGAAGGGCATTTCATAAATCCCACAAGGGATTTATTTCGTTGAAAAAGCAACAGGTCGAAACCTGTCGCTTTTTCTGTATGGGGCTATAAATCAAAGATGTTTTCGGCAGTTTTCCGTATGAATTCGAACTCTCGCAAATCGTATTCATGCTTAGTCCTTACCGGTAAGTACTTTCAAGTTCGTGTTGGATTTCTTCCGCACGCTTGATTTGCTCGTTTAGATTCCACTTGCCGATATTTACACCGTCACGCATAAACAACGAACCGCATTGATGGAAATAAAATTCAATATTGCGTTCTTTCGCTTCAAGGAACAGGTCGCGCACCCACTCCCACAGAATAGGCCTGACTTCGCTTTTGGGCGACATCTCACCGCCGACGTTTACACATTTGATAAGTCCGGTATCCAGATATTTACCCAATGTGATCGGTGCGATAAGCGGAGAACAGAACACCTCTCTGTGTTTGACAGGAGCGGCAAAGAAGGCTTCAAGGCGTTTATCCGCCATTTCTTGATTTTCGATGGAGATACTGATGTGCACATGCTCCCAGCCGTCGCCCCAATCATCAGGAACGCATTGCGCGATCCTTTCGGGTCTTTTGGTCGTTGTAACAAAAATACAATCCTTTCTGCGACGGATAAAATCCCAACAGCCGTCACGCCACTCATCTGCTTCTTCAATAAAGAAGTCGGAGGAGAAACAGAGCTTTACGAGAGAACCGGGAGGGCAATCCTTATTCTTCAGTTCATAGGTGGTTTTACCTTTTGTGATAATAGTCGTATCTCGTCCGTAGCGTCTATCCATCTTATAAACGAAGCAATTTTTACAACCGGGGCTTACTTTTTTACAACCGTGCCACGGATTCCACGGTACTGCCTTGCTAATTTCATTGTTTTGCATTGTTATACCTCTTTCGTTATGTATAGGTTTGTTTTAGCTTTGTTTATAACACATACAGTCTTTAGAATGTCCGTTTATCACACCCATCGACTGTAAGAAGGAATAAATAATGGTCGATCCAACGAAGGTCATACCGCGTTTCTTTAAGTCTTTTGATATGGTATCGGATAGCGGCGAGGTGGTTCTGACAGTGAATTCTTCCATAACAACCTTGTCATCGGTGAAAGACCATATGTAATTTGAAAATGAGCCGTATTCCTTTTGAATTGCCTTGAAAACAACACTGTTATTCACGGCGGCTTTGATCTTGAGCCGATTGCGAATGATGCCGGGATTTTCCATCAGCTCCTGTTTTTTAGTATCGTCATAGTCCATGACTTTGTCTAGGTCAAAATGATCAAATGCCTCGCGGAAGCTCTCACGCTTATTCAGAACGCACTCCCAAGACAACCCCGCCTGAAAGCATTCCAAAATCAGAAGCTCGTATAACTTATTGTCATCATATAGGGGGCGTCCCCATTCTTCGTCGTGATATCTTACATAAACATCGTTGTTCAAATTGAGCCAACTGCATCTCACTTTATCACTCATCTGTAATTCTCCCTTACACATCTATGTTTACCATGTTTATTCGCGTGCCTTTGTGTAAGGACTATAAAAAAGATATTCTCAGCAGTTTGCGTATGGATTTGAACTCTTACGCTTTTTTAGTGAAGTATCGGCTTCGCCGAAGTGATGTAGTGTTGGCGCACAGTGATGTATTGCGCCTTCGTCGCAATATGATGTGATGTTTGCCCACTACGCCGTCAGGCGTAACATCACTCACGCAGTGAACATCACTGCCGAAGGCTTCATCACTTGCCCGCAAGGGCAAACATCGTTGAAAAAAGCACTTGCTCTCGCAAGTGCTTTTTTCTGGTGGAGCATAGGGGACTTGAACCCCTGACCCCAACACTGCCAGTGTTGTGCGCTCCCAACTGCGCTAATGCCCCATGCCGATAGTATATCATAGATTCTCTCGCTTGTCAAGGACTACTGAAAATTTTTTCGAATTTTTTGCCCCCCCCCGAAGCGACATCGACCGATTGACAATGCCGCCTTTTCGTGCTATAATCATGTGCAGTTCAAACGTCGTGGGAGGGAGTCTATGAAACCACACAATCATCGCATCCGCACACTTGTACAGTGCGCGCTTTTTGCCGCCCTGCTGGTCATCTCCGCTTGGATACAGATTCCCGGCGCAGTGCCCTTCACACTGCAGACCATGGCGGTCTGTGTCACTGCGGGTGTGTTGGGAACAGCTAAAGGGATGGCTTCCCTGCTGATCTATTTGGGGCTGGGGACAATAGGACTTCCGGTGTTTTCCGGATTTTCCGGCGGGATCGGTGCGCTCTTTGGCGCGACCGGCGGATTTATTATGGGTTTTGTGTTGACCGTCACCGTCATCGGCGTTGGCAAGCGACTGTTTGGACGCAGTAAGCCGGCGCTGACGCTGTCGATGGTGCTGGGCGTCGCCCTCTGCTATGTGGCGGGCGCGTTATGGTTTGCTGCCGTTTACGCCGCTCGCGGAGAGGCGTTGAGCGTATCTGCCGTGCTGTCCGCCTGCGTACTTCCCTTCCTCCTGCCCGAGTGCGTCAAAATCGCCACGGCAGTGGCGATCACGCTGAGACTTTGGAAGATCGTGGAACGGTGAAGCTATAATCTATAAGTGAGAAATCCCCCGAGCGTGCTCGGGGGATTGTAGTTAGGAGGAAGTGTGTTCCGATGCTTGATTTTCAAAATACTCGTCTAATCCGGAAACTTCTACGGCGGGAACGTAAGTCTTGGCGTATTCCTGATTGCCGTTTTCTGTCTCTCCGATATATTTATAGAAGACATAGAATGGAACGACCTGCACCGGCGTATCACTGAATAAGCTCGATAAAACGTACGATATTGATACATCATCATAATCGGAAAAATCGATTTGCTCCTGTGCTTCCATGCAGAGTTTGCAGGAATGACCACCGAAAACATAACCTGCCGCAAGAAGTTCTTCTGCTCGTTCCAGCGAGATCATCTTTGCCTTTCCTGTTACGGTATAAAACTTTGTGGGATCAGTACGTTGCCTCACATAGGTGATATCTACTACTTCCAACAGATCGTCGCTGACTATATCATCGCTCCAATTTGCAAAATTATCAAATTCAAGTGCGATATAATTGGAATCTCTATTTCCAACAAATGGACGAACAACGTGTTCGGATTCATTGTAGAAATAAACATACAACCAATCCACACTGTTTTCGTTATAGGCGCTGTAGTCACGACACACCTTCACATCTGTATAAACAACTCCAAAAATCTCGAACAACTTCTCTTTAATGCCCTCTAACGAAGCAATGATCTCCTCATCGGTCTGCGAAAGTCGTGCTGTGATTTGCTCTCCGTCCAAAAACATTTTACGAGACGAGTCAAGCGTTGGTCTGATGCTAATCACTTCGTATTTTTTTTGTTGAGAAGCATTAAAATGATAAAGGTTACCAAGTTTGGCAGTTGTTTCATAGTACTTTCCAATATCGAAATATTGATCAGATTCGATTTCATATTCAGGCTCTGGAACACTTAACGAAGCGGAAAGTCGAGGTAAAACATCATCCAATAGTTCAGAAAAATCATCTTTGGATAATTTTTTTCCGGTTTGAAGGTATTCATAGATCGGTAAATACTCCTTATCCGGAAGTTCGTTAATCGTCAGTTCGCTTGCATCTGAAACAACAAACGTCGTATATTGATTCGTTCCTCCGCTATCTGTTTGATCTCCCTTGAATACGTTTGCCATGTCCGATGCCGTAAAGTGGATTTCTTTGGTGAAAGGCGGAACATGGTATCGCTCGGTTACAGTAAGATTAGCCAAGTTGGCAATCGGCAATGCCACCATCACTACTGCCAGAGCCAGACACGCCGCGGCAATCACCCACACCCGCGGGCGGCGGAAGCGGCCTGCATATCTTCCCTGCTCCATGGCATCGGCGGCATCCTCCAGATACTCGTCGCGGACGTATTCCAGTGAGCGATAGATCTTTTCTTCTTTCATAGTGCGAAATCCTCCTTTTCTAAATGTTTTCTCAATCGTTCACGCAGGCGGGAGAGAAGATTGCGCAGATAGTTCTCCCGCATTCCAAACCGCGCGGCGATCTCGGCGATGGAATAGGTATAGTAATACCGACACAGGAAGACGTTCCGATCGCGGGCAGACAGCTCCGACAAAAATCGGTCGATACTCTTTCCCAGCGCACGCAGTTCTGCCTGCTCCTCAACCGAATCGCGGGAGGCGATGCAATCGGACAGCTCCTCCAGCGCAAGAGTGACGTCATCGCCGCCGCGCTGTGCGCTCTTGCGGGAACGGAAACGGTCAAAGGCGAGATTGCGGGTGATCCGTCCCAAAAACGCCCGCAGACTGTGCGGTTTCTCGGGCGGGATCGCGTTCCACGCGCGCAGCCACGTATCGTTGACGCATTCCTCCGAATCGGGACGGCTGTGCAGAATGTTTTCTGCTATGGTGAGGCAATACACGCCGTACTTGGCGTCGGTCTCGGCAATGGCGGACTCGTCTCGCTCATTGTAAAGGGTGATGATCTTGTTGTCTTCCACGGTTCTTGCTCCTTTCTGCGTAAAGCGGGTGATATTCGAAAGGTCCTTTCACTTATACAGACGAAAAGAAAGTCGGATCGCACCATCCGAAAAGAGGATTTTTTACATTATATCATAAAATCCGTCGGCTGTCCACATTCTTCCGAAAAACGGTTGCTATTTTACCGAAACTGTGCTATACAGATTGATCCGTGAATTATCTATTTTACAACTGCCCTGAACGCTCTCTTGAAGTTATCAAAGCAACTGCATTAGCCTTAATTGAAACCGCCGCAGCCAGCGACAAATCTGATAAGTAGCTTTCGGGCTACTTTTTTGTGTAAAAAACAAAGCCGACAAAATATGATTTCTCATAATTTATCGGCTCTGCGTCTTTGCGTCTGGCTCTTTGTGTATTGTAATTTTTAATTGTTTTACGCTGATTAGCGTTTCTTGTTTACATTTTGGGCAGAATAGCGAGAAGTTTTCAAGTATGGTATCTTCCCGAATTTTCAAGCGGGTTTTGTTTTTACAAATGGGACACAAAATAAATTCTGTATTTTGCATAGATTTTGTGCCCCTATTCTAACATAATACTTTTAACAGAAAGTTTCTTTATATTCAAGGAGTATAGATACATAATAAGCTCGTAGGTAATAACAAACGCAATTAACGTAATTACAAGAGCTTTGAAATCAAAGTTATATTCGGGCATATTATCTATATCCACAAATACAAAGGTCATTACAAGTTTAAGTAATACATACTGATAAACTGTACCGATTGCAAAACCGATATATGAGATAGGTCTATACGCTCCGAGTATGGCACGGCTGCAAATGTTATCCTCATATCCGAATACTCTCATCATAGCAATCGTTTTAGTATTACCTTTTACAACACTTGTAAGGGACAGAAATAAAGTTATAAAGGCAAGTATCAATCCAATCAGCAAAATCATCCAGGCAAATGTTTCACTTGCAATCTCGTTCATAGACAATGACATTTGTACCATAGCTGAAAAGCAGAACGCTGAAAAAGCAACGAAGAAAACAAGCGTTTTTTTGCTTTTTAGTGTCGTGCTTGATAAGCCTTTCAAAAACGGCAAATCCTTTTTATCGTTCTTACCTATTTTCGTTTTATATTCGCGCTTTTCGCGGAGCAAATTCAAAACGGGATTTTTCAACTTGAAATAGGCAAACAATACCGATATAGCAGTAAAAACGATTGTCGGCGCACCTACTATAAGAAAAGCTAATAATGGGTGAAATTGCACATCAAAATCAGGAAATAACCCCTCTGCGTTTTGTACTTCATAGAAATTAGGAAGATAGAGAAACGCTATTACAACCCCCAAAGCGCAACCGACAAGAACGGAAAAACCAAACACCCAAAAATGCTTTGCGATTTTTATATTGGAATAACCAATAGCTTTTAATATTCCAAGCTCTTTACCGTGTGTGTCGATAAAGTTTTTTACATAGAACAAAAGCATAATTATAGAAGTTGCTACCAAACAACCACCCGTAACAACCGCTGTGACCTTACCCATTGAAACTTGCGCGTTATACATTGCAACACCAGCTTCGGTTGTGATCTCGTTTTCAATTGCAACAAGGTCAATATTGTAATTCAAGAATAAAGTACACACAAAAACAGCACAGCAAGCAATAATTGATATACCGAATAATTTAACGGTATCTTTAAGTCCGATTATCATAGCCTTACCACCCAATCTCGTATGCGGTCTTTTGTGTTGAATTGGTGTAAATCACGGCTATTCTGCCGCTATTCATTTTTACAACCGTATTTGCCATTTCCGCAATATTCTGATTATGTGTAACCATAACAATGGTAAACCCGCGTTCCTTATGTAATTTGCAGATATAATCAAGAACTTGTCTGCCCGTTTCTTCATCAAGCGCACCCGTAGGCTCGTCTAAAAATAAAACTTTTGGCTTTTTGGCAAGGGCGCGAGCTACCGATACTCGCTGTTGTTCGCCTCCCGAAAGTTCACTTGGATATTTCTTTGCTTTTTCTTCAAGTCCTACGGCTTTAATAATTGCTCTATACTCTTGATTGCCTGCAAGATCAGCCCCCATTCTTACATTTTTTTCAACGGTCATATTAGGAAGTAAATAATACTGTTGGAAGATAAATCCGATATTATCCTTTCTGAATTTTGTAAGAGCTGTGTCGGAAAGTTCTGTAATATCCACATCATCGTACTTGATACTACCGTCGTCAACTCGTTCAAGTCCCGATAAACAGTTTAAGAACGTAGTTTTTCCCGACCCCGAGGCTCCCAAGATTACGGTAAAATCTCCATCTGCAATTTGCAAATCAATCCCTTTTAGCACTTCATTTTTTGTCGTGCCGTTACTATATGTTTTTGTGATTTTTGTTATTTCAATCATTGCGGGTGTCTCCTTTAATGTCTCTGAGTAAACTTGAAAACACTTCGGTAAGCATACGGCTTACATCATTTAATGAAAACATACATACCTTTCTCGCGTATAGCGTTGCTATCCCGTGAGAATATAATCCCATATGTGTATAAATATATTTTGCTTCATCATTGGTTAAAGAATAGTAATCTTTGACTGAAGCTAATATTACGTCGTAATTTTCATCAATGGTAGGAAAATAACGATTTACATCTAATATTAAGTGCTCCGACATAAAAAGTAATTGAAATAGTTGGGGTTCATTTTTAGCAAATATAATGTATTGCATACCTGTACCCTTAAAGGCTGGCTCAAATTCTAATCCCTTTTCTATATACTTTGTATAAAGTTTTCTTGCTTCCTTAATCATTTCTGCTTGTACTTCTTCCATATTTTCAAACACAGTAAAAATAGGACACGCAGAACTACCAAGTTTCTTTCCTAACGCTCTTGCAGTTAAATTTTGTACCCCTTCTTCACGCACAATATTCAAAGCCGCTTCTATTATTTGTTCTTTTGTAAACTTTGCTTTTGGTGGCATTATATTTTTCTCCTCTCTATTTAGATTGATTGTTCTATAACATTTGTTCTATTATAATATTAAAATATCTATTTGTCAATCTTTTACTATAATAATTCACAAAAAATTAAAAAGCCGATGAATAATAAATGTTTACGATTCATCGGTAGAGAAAAATTATTTCAATTTGAACGCATACTCAATATTTAGCAAGGTTTGAGTATATCCACCCTTAAAAAGTAAAAAAGTTGCCCGATTATCGAGCAACTTTTTGTGTTCAATGGCGACCGTAAGATGATTCGAACATCCGACCTGTCGCTTAGGAGGCGACTGCTCTGTCCAGCTGAGCTATACGGTCATATTAAAATTTATTGCTATACGGAAAGGATAACTTTTAACTTTTTAGGGTTGCGAATTATCCTTTCGGGTGTACAAAGGGTGTACAAAACTTAATTTTTCTTGCAAATGTTCATTTTTAGGCAAAGTTTTTATGCTATCCTAATAGTGTTTGAGTCCATCTTGTAGGATAGACCTACCCCTTAGGAGGGGGTTATTATATCCATTTAACTATGGAGGCATATTCTATTGAATCATTTATCAACCCGATCCGGCTATTTTGCCGCAGTCGCTCTATCCGGCTGAGCTACGGAAACAGACCCCGCAAATAAGTATACCACATTCGAAGAACTTTTTCAAGTATTTTTGCAAATTCTATTGAAAAATTCACAATTATGTTTTATAATATATCCGAATGCAGAATTTTCGTCTGCCAACCGATTTTTACAGGAGGAAATCCGTGAATTCCGTCCGCACTTTTCTGATCACCGTAGCCATTTCACTGGTCATATTCGGCATCGGTGCATATTACGCCACCGGATTCGTTTTGGACATCGTCTACCCGGAGGAAGAATTGATCATCCCACCATCCGATCCGTCTGACGAGACCACCGTCTCCGGAAGTTCTATGGGCACCGTGAATCTTTTGCTGGTCTGCACCGATCAGTTCGTCTACCGCCCTTCTGCAGGCGGCGCGGTGGAATCCCAGTTTAATCAGCTTGCCGATGCTGAACTGAGAGAACACGATACTACCATCGTCTTTCTGACGCTGGTCAGCTTTAACAGCATCACCCGTCAGGTCATGGTCACCGCTCTGCCCGGCAATCTTTTGGTAACTGCCAGCGGTCAGGAGATTGACTTAGACACTGCGTACTACTTTACTCAAAAGAAGTTACACGGGCTGAGCTCCGATTACTTCGTGCAATCGATCTCCGCACTTTTGGGCATTCAGGTGGATTACACCGGCTATGTGGACATCGACGATTACGTGGACGTTGCAGACAATCTGGGCGGACTTACGGTAGAATTTCCCGAGGATGTGGAAGAAATGGGTTTTTCTGCCGGCAAGAACAGGCTCACGTCCAATCAGCTCTACCGTATGTTGATGAACGAGGATTACAGCGATCCCACCGTGAAGACTCAATTGATCGCCAATCAATGCAAAGCGATTTTGGATCGCATCACGGACGAAGCGCACGAAGCGTCGGTCTACGCGGACTATAACCGTATCTCTAAGGTGCTGAACACCGATTTTTCCAAAGCGGCACTGACCGAGTACAAGGATCTGATCTTCAGCTACGGCGACTATCAGGTGCAAATGTCCCTCGCCATCGGGACGTTTATTACATCGGGCGACGATCTTTACTACAAGCCCGACCGATCGGCTACGCAAAATCTGTTTAAACAATATAAGTAAAACATACATAGGATCTTCAAGAGAAGATCCGGGAGGTACCAATGAACAACAGCGAAAAAACAATGGATAAAATCGTAGCCCTCTGCAAAAACAGAGGCTTCGTCTACGCAGGCAGTGAAATCTACGGCGGTCTCGCCAATTCTTGGGACTACGGTCCCCTCGGCGTTGAGTTCAAGAACAACGTGAAGCGCGCTTGGTGGAAGAAGTTCGTGCAGGAGTCCCCCTACAACGTAGGTCTGGACAGCGCGATCATTATGAATCCCCAGACCTGGGTAGCATCCGGTCACCTGGGCGGCTTCTCCGACCCTCTGATGGACTGCAAGGTCTGCCGCACCCGTCACCGCGCCGACAAGCTGATCGAGGACTACGCCTTCCAGAACGGTCTGGAGGACAATCCCGCAGGCTGGTCTGACGAGGAGATGATGAACTACATTAAGGAAAAGCACATCACCTGCCCCTCCTGCGGTAGCGGTGACTTTACCAACATCCGTAAGTTCAATCTGATGTTCAAGACCTTTATCGGCGTTACCGAGGATTCCTCCAACACCGTTTATCTGCGTCCCGAGACCGCACAGGGCATCTTCGTGAACTTCAACAACGTGGCGCGTACCACCCGTAAGAAGCTTCCCTTCGGCGTTGCGCAGATCGGTAAGTCCTTCCGTAACGAGATCACCCCCGGTAATTTCGTGTTCCGTACCCGTGAATTTGAGCAGATGGAGCTGGAGTTCTTCTGCAAGCCCGGCACAGACCTTCAATGGTTCGAGTTCTGGCGCGCTTACTGCCGCGACTTTTTGAAGAGCCTTGGCATGAAGGAAGAAAATATGCGTCTGCGCGACCACTCCCCCGAGGAGCTGTGCTTCTACTCTAAGGGCACCACCGACATCGAGTTCCTCTTCCCCTTCGGATGGGGCGAGCTGTGGGGCATTGCCGACCGTACCGACTACGACCTGACCCAGCATCAGAACACCAGCGGTCAATCCATGGAATACTTTGATCCCGAGACCAACACCAAGTACGTTCCCTACGTCGTCGAGCCTTCTCTGGGTGCTGACCGCGTGGCGCTGGCATTCCTTTGCGACGCTTACGACGAGGAAGTCATCGACGCCGAAAAGAACGACGTACGCACCGTACTGCACCTGCATCCCGCACTGGCTCCCTTCAAAGCTGCCGTTCTGCCGCTGTCCAAGAAGCTCTCCGACGATGCGATGGAGGTCTACAACGATCTGGCGAAGTACTTCAATATCGACTTCGATGAGACCGGTTCCATCGGTAAGCGTTACCGCCGCGAGGATGAGATCGGTACTCCCTTCTGCATCACCTACGACTTTGAGTCCAAGGAAGACGGCTGTGTGACCGTGCGTGACCGCGACTCTATGGAGCAGGTTCGTATCCCGATCGCAGAGCTGAAGTCCTATCTGGAAGAAAAGATCGCGTTTTGATTGGGCTCCGCCCAAACCCGCTTAGAAACCTTCTTGAAAGAAGGTTTTTAAGAACTTCCAAGAACTTTTATAAAAGCCCCGCACGATGCGGGGCTTTGTTGTGTGCAAACAACAATGAATATACTCTGCGATAGAGTGGGTCGTCATTGACTTGATAAGAGTTGGATTTTTCTATGAAACTCGCGATTGTCCGTTGAATTTTTATACAAGCGGCACAAAAATACTATTGACTTCCGAGAAAATATTTGATATAATGAGAATAATATATCGTTCGGAAAGGATATTCATATGAAAAAATTACTGACTCTATGTATGTCTGCTGTTCTACTGCTGACTGCTATTCCGCTCTCCGCTTGTGGCGGCTCCGATGAAACGCAGGAGCCTGCTGAATCAACCGATACTTCCAATACCGTTCAGATCGTAAAGGACGCCGCGTCGGAATTCGTAATCGTGCGCTCAAACTCAAGCTCTAAGGACTCGCTGGAAAAAACGGCAAGCTTCCGTTTGCAAACCATCATCAGCGACGCTACCGGCGTAAAGCTGGAACGAAAAACCGACGTGATTCTCTATACCGATGATGCTTCCGCTCACGAAAATGCCAAGGAGATCCTGATTGGTAGCACCAATCGTAAGGAATCCGAAAGCGCGCTGGCTGAGCTTGCCTTTAATGAATATATCATCAAGGTTGACGGTCCCAAAATCGTCATCTGCGGTGCCTGCGAAAAGGCTACCCTGCAGGCAGTAGAGTATTTCGGTGCCAACTACGTAGTTGCCGGAGAGGTTCTTGAGATTCCCTCCGATCTGATGGTCAAGGGATACGTAGATATGACGGTCAGCAGTGAGACCGGCGTATCCTACGAGGATATGGGCGATCGTATTCTGGAAGCTTACGCTGACGAGTTCATCGACCGCCAAGGCAGTCTGAAGGGTACCGAATTTTGGGATACCGCTGAGATTCTGGAAGCATTCATCGACGCATATGAACAGACCGGAAAAGAGCAGTATCTGAAATATGCCGAGAATATCGCCAAAAACCATTTCAAGGCTGATGAATCCCGTGTGAACTGGTGCGGCAGTAACGCTTTCAACGATGATATCGCATGGCTGTGCATCGGACTTACCCGTCTCTATAATTTGACCGGAAACAGAACGTATCTGACCATTGCGAAAAACAACTTTAACTCCATGTGGGATCGCGCCTACTCGCCCGACGTATTGGGCGGCGGTCTGTGGTGGAAGGATGACCAAAAGACCTGCAAGAACTCCTGCATCCAGTGCCCTGCATCCATTGCGGCTTGTCTGATCGGCAAGGCGTCCGGTGACGATTCCTATTACGAGAAAGCCAAAGAAATCATGGAGTGGGAGTTTGAGACCCTCTTTGAAGAAAGCACCGGCAAGGTTTACGACAGTATCAACACCGACGGCACTTACAACTACTGGGCTTCTACTTACAATCAGGGTACCTTCGTCGGCGCTTGTACGCTGCTCCATGAAAAGTACGGCGATCAGAAGTATCTGGACTACGCCGCAAAGGCTGTTGAGTACGGCATGACGAAGCTGGACAACAAGGACGGCGTTCTGAACGGCGAAGCGTCCGGCGCTGATCTGATCGGCTTTAAGGGCATTCTGACCCGTTGGTTCTATCGCTATGCACAGTACACCAACGATTTGGACGTTCTCGGTTGGCTGCAGAAGAACGCAGACGTTGCATTCTCCAACCGAAACAGCAGTGACATCGTTTGGACCGCGTGGGCTGACAAGACGCTGGATCAGGATTACGATCCCTGGGGTTGCTCCGCCGCCATCGCGCTGATGTTCAACTGCGAACCCTGGTGGTAACCAAGGGCTCTGCCCTTGGAACCCGGTCACTTTCTTGAAAGAAAGTGACACAAAGAACTTTATAAAAATGCGAGGCAAATGCTTGCCCCGCACAGGATAAACCGCTCCGAGATTTTCACTCGGAGCGGTTTTGATTATGATTATTTTTTGATCTTCTCCACACCGATCTGATCGGCGAAGAGTACCAGAGAGCCCTTGGGAGAGGTCACGCAGGTGTATTCTACCGCACCTACGAGATGCGCGGGAAGACCTTGCGCCTCGTAGCAGCGGAAGAGTCCGTCGAACATAGGGAAATACTCGTCATCGGCACCCACACCCTCGTAAGCGGTAAGGTCGTAGCGAGCGTTGGGCTTTCCTTCTGCGTCCGCGCTGTCCATTCGGACGATGCCGATGGAAGGAGCGTAGTAGAAGGTTTTATGGTCGCCCCAATAGCCGGAACCGCCCGACAATCCCTTTGCGTTGAGCGCAACCGATAGGCAATTGTCAAAAGCACCTACAGGCGTGGTGAGCGTACCGACGTTGGTGACTGCAAAGTCAATGGTCAGCTCGTTGCCCCAAAGCTCTCTTTGCAGGGTCATCTTCACACCGTCTGCCCAATCATCCGACCAAATACAGCCCACCGTGCTTGCAATCATCTCGTACATAAAATTCATCAGCAGAGGATAGCGGTCACCGCCACAATATTCCTTCCATTCAAAGGAATAGCGTCTGTTGGGATCGTTCAGGGCGATCTCACCTCGATTTTCGCTCACTTCAAAGCGCTGGAAGAAGTTCCAAAGCCCAAATTCTGCAGCATCGGGGGTGAAGTTCGTGTCAGTCTCTAAGATTCTGCGCATAACCTTGTTGGCAACACGGGTATGCACCTTCTCGTAATCGGTGGAAGCCAGCCGGTCAGCTTGCGCCATCAGCGAACGCACATCGATCAAATTACACTCGTCAGCAGAAGTGCGTTTCACATAGCCGTAACGTATACGGAGCATTGTATCATTCCAATTTGTATCGTCCCACGCGAGGCGGTGAACAGTATTGATAGAACTCAGCACAAAGCGGTTATCTTCACTGCCCGTAACCTCATATTTGGCAACATGGATGGGATAGTCGCGGTTCTCTCCATCCTTCTCATAGTACCAACGGTTACCAACAGCCAGAGGGAAACAGCCTTCGCCGCCGCTGATGTGATACTCACTCAGCAGATAGGCGACGCTATCCTCGGAGGTTTTCCGCTCATAGCGAACCATGCCCACGCCGTCTTTGTAGTAGACGGTCATCACGCTTCCCTGCCAACGTTGCTTATAATCAGTAATCCACTTTTGGCAGTTTTCAAACGTACCACAAGGGGTTTCAACAGTTACGTTATCTGCCGCAAAGGTGAGCGTGGTTTTGCCATCGGTGGCAAGCTTGACTTCTTCAACCTTCATGGAAGGATCAATAAAGTAGCTGTCGCAACGGGATGAGTAGTAATAGAGGGAATCGTGTTGCTCATAGTTATTGCCGCGATTATATCCCGGTTGCGACCAAAAACGAGTCGCACCGTCGATGATACGATATTCTTCTCCGCAAGCACCAAAACTGATGGTGTCATAATCCTTCTCCCGCACCCAGTTTTCGCACTCGATGGCGGCTTTGGCATTGCCGTAGTAGACGTAGGAGGGTGGTGCGATCTCCAGCACCTTGCGGAATGCGTTCATAGATTCGTCGATCTGACCGTCGTCACGGTAGCAAACTCCTAACCAGAACCATTCCTCGGCAAGGCCTTGGGGATAGCCGATCTGCTCCAGCAGGGGGATCTGCTTGTCACGGATAAATTCGATCTTGTCCTTGCCCGACAGCTTGTCGCTTTCGCCGTGGATAATTTGACACAGCACATCTAAATTTCCGCCCTTCTCTGCCGCTTCCTTGATGCGTGCGCGGAGTGCATCGTTCTTCGCCCCGGGAAGCCACCACCAGCCCAGTTGGAGGACCTCTGCCATGGCGTGGTATTTTTCTTTCGACTCGGGCAGTTCCTCCACTGCCGCAAGTACGTCTTTATATGCGGCTTCAAAACCGACCTGACTGTTTTTGAGCCGCCAATTTTTCAGCTCGGCAACCCGTTTCATTACCTTTTCTACTAAAGTATCGTCAATTCTTTCATTCATAGCACCCAAATCCTTTCTGATGATCCTCCGACCCTCCGAAAGTCTCCATTTGACCGTGCCGATGGGTTCTCGCAGACGGTCTGCGATCTCCGCCACCGAATAGCCCTCGAAATAGTGGAGGTGGATGACCTGCCGTACCTTTTCGGGCAATGCGCCGATACTGTCATGGAGCGCTTCGTGAGGATCGGTCACGCCGATGAGCTCTTCGGGAAAATGCTCTGCGGTCTCGTCGATATTCAGGAGATCGTCCAAGCTGACCCACTCCCGGTAGCGGCTGACGATATTCTTGGCGCGGTTCTTGGCGATTCTGCACACCCACGCACCGAATTTGTCTGCCTCGCGCAGGCTATCCAGCTTCATCCAAGCCGAGACGAAGGCATCCTGGGCGGCATCCTCTGCCATATAGTGATTGCGAGTAATGCCATTAGCGGCGGCGAACACCGCTTTCTGCCAGCGGATGACCAGCGCTTCGTAAGCCGATTGGTCGCCGGTCAATGTGAGCGTCACCAGCATAGCGTCGTTTTGTTCCGAATAGATCATTTGCGTGTCCTTTCTGTTGTGGTTTTCAGAAGCTTCTGACTATTAGACACATCAAAAGCAGAAAAGGTTGGGAATTTGGAAAAAATTTTGTTTTTTGTGGGGACTTTTCGAGAAAAGCCCCCACACCCCCAAAAGCTTTTATGAAGCAGGGCAAATACTTGCCCTGCTCAGGGACAAAGTCGTTACTTAGAGATTAACGAACTGAGAATTATACAAATCGCAATAGATGCCCTCGTTTGCCATCAATTCAATGTGATTGCCACGCTCCAAGATTCCCTCGTCACCGATGACGATGATCTCGTCGGCGTTCTTGATGGTGGAGAGGCGGTGGGCAACGATGAGGGTGGTACGTCCCTTGCAGAGGCGGTCGAGGGATTGCTGGATGGCAAGTTCGGTGGCGTTGTCGAGAGCGGAGGTGGCTTCGTCCAGGATGAGGATAGCGGGATTTTTCAGAAATGCACGGGCGATGGAGATGCGCTGCTTCTGACCGCCCGACAGCTTCACTCCGCGCTCGCCCACGAAGGTGTCGTAGCCATCGGGGAGCGTGAGGATGAAGTCGTGGATGTTGGCATCCTTGGCGGCTTGTTCCACTTCCGCGCGGGTCGCGCCCTGCTTACCGTAGGCGATGTTTTCGTAGATGGTTCCGGTGAAGAGGAAGACGTCCTGCGCTACCATACCGATGTTTTGGCGAAGCGATTCCAGCGTCATCGTGGCGGTGTCGATGCCATCGATGGTGATTCTGCCCGCAGAGATAGGATAGAATCGAGGAATGATGTTGCAGATGGTAGTTTTGCCCGCGCCTGAGGGACCTACCAGCGCCACACGCTCGCCTTTCGGGATGGTAAGGGACAGATCGGTGAGGATATTCTTATGCTCGTCATAGGCGAATGTGACGCCTTCCAGCGCGATCTCTCCTTCAAGCCTGCCGACGGTGACGGCGTTGGGCGCTTCCTTCTCAGCCTGCTCATCCATGATCTCGGTAAAGCGGACAAAGCCCGCCATGCCGTTCTGATACTGCTCCACGAAGGCGATCAGCTTTTTGATAGGATTCATAAAGACGTTTACGAAGATGATAAACGCCGCGAAGTCGCCTACCGAGATCCAGTCGTTGAATACGAAGATGCCGCCCGCGATCATCACCACTAAATTGAGGAAATCGGTCATAAAGGCGGTCACGGGATGGAAGTGCGCCATGACCTTGTAGGAGCGCTTGTTGGCTTCCACGAAGCGCTGGTTGCGGCTTTCGAAGCGCTCCATCTCGTGAGATTTATTGGTGTAGGACTTGGACACGCGGATGCCCGACAGACTGTTTTCCAGCGCGGCGTTGACCTCGCCGATCTCTACCTTGTTGTTCTTGAAGGCGGCGGACAGGTCGATCCGTTTGCGCATCATATAAACGAGGAAGATCGGAAGGGCGGCGTAGACGATCAAAGTTAAGGGCAGATTGATCCCCGCCATCAGGATAAACGAACCGATCAGTAAAACCGCTGACAGGAAAAGATCCTCCGGTCCGTGGTGCGCCAGCTCGGAAACGTCGAACAGGTCATTGACCACGCGGGACATGATGGTGCCGGTCTTGTGGTCGTCGTAGTAAGAGAACGGCAGATCCTGCAGGTGGGAAAAGACCTTCCGTCTCATGTCCGCCTGCATATGTACGCCCATCACGTGACCGTAATAGGTGACGAAATAGTTAAAAAACAGCTTGACCAGATAGAGGATGACAGCCACTCCCGACCAGATTAGGAGCAATCTCATATTCTTGTCGGGGATGTACTCGTCCAATATGCTGCGGGTGATCATCGGGTAGAACAGATCGATCACCGCCAGCGCCAGTGCGCACGCCAGATCGGCAATGAAAACCTTCATATGCGGCTTGTAATACGCCGCGAATCGTTTGATCATAACAAAGAACCTTTCAGATTGACAGTTTAGCAAAAGAGCCTGCCGTACGGCAGGCTCTTGATTTGGTTAAGTAGAATTACTTCTTGCGGTTCAGCAGGAAGATGTCGCCGAGGAGCTTGTCAGTCTTGTCCTCTTCGGGCTGCTCGTCCTTCTTGGTGACGATCTCGCTGAGGGAGGGCTTTGCGGGTTCGGGAGCGGGAGCGGCAAGGCTGTCCTTCTCATCGCTGACAAAGTTGGTAGCGATAACGGTAATGCGCATCTCGTCTTCCAGAGTCTCGTCGATGATTGCACCCCAAATGATGGTCGCGTCGGGAGAAGCTTCGCTGGTGATCATGCTGGTAGCGGCATCCATCTCTTCCAGACCCAGGTCTGCGGAACAGGTGATGTTGACCAAAATGCCGCGTGCGCCGGAAATGGAGGTTTCCAGCAGAGGGCTGGAGATTGCTGCACGTGCAGCCTCGGTTGCCTTTTCTTTGCCCTGAGCAGCGCCGACACCCATGTGTGCCATGCCTGCGTTCTTCATGATGGTAGTAACGTCAGCAAAGTCCAGGTTGATTACACCAAAGGAAGTAACCAGGTCTGCGATGGACTGTACACCGTGCTTCAGTACGTTGTCAGCCTCGGAGAATGCGTTCAGGAACGTGATGCGAGTGGTGCTGATCTGCTTCAGACGCTCGTTGGGAATCACCAGCAGAGAGTCAACGTTCTCGCTGAGACGCTCGATACCGTTTTCAGCCTGCTTCATTCTCTTAGCGCCCTCGAAGCTGAAGGGCTTGGTAACGACTGCAACGGTCAGGATGCCCAGTTCCTTTGCAATCTTTGCAACCACGGGAGCCGCACCGGTACCGGTACCGCCGCCCATGCCGGCAGTAATGAAGACCATATCTGCGCCCTTGATGGCTGCAGTAATGTCCTCGCAGTTCTCCTCAGCGGCAGAAGCGCCTACCTCGGGGTTCGCACCTGCACCCTGACCCTTGGTCAGCTTTTCGCCGATAGCGACCTTCACGTCTGCCTTGGATCTCTGCAGAGCTGCTTTATCGGTGTTGACTGCCACGAACTCAACGTTCTTGACACCTGCGTCGATCATACGGTTGACCGCGTTGTTACCGCCGCCACCTACGCCGACTACTTTGATTTTGATCTTGAATTCATCCATAGTTTCTTCGAAAGCCATGTGTATTTATCCTCCTGCGTCTTGAATCAATTTATAATTCTTACAAATATTTTTATATACTAATATGATACAAAATTTTTGCGCTATTTGCAATAGATTTCTTGAATGTTCACGAATTATTTACAATCCAGATCATTCTGCCAACGGGTCGCTGACCGTAGCAATTCCCTTCAGTTCTCCGTCTGCGTCATAGATGATGTCAAAGGTTCCGACCGCCTTTTCCGAATAGGCGTGGATCATGCCTAATGCAAGATCCAACTTGTAGGCGAAATCCTCAAACGAACCGAGACTGATCTCCAAACGGTTTTCATATACCAAAATCATATCGAATCGATTGGAAAAATCGATCTCGGAAAGTCCATCGTACATACGGGACGACGCCAGCATATCCAGCGCCTCGTCAGTGTGTCTGGACTTGGAATCCTGCGCAAACTGCAATGTCTCACAAACAACTGCTCGCGACACCTCGGGAATCTGCACCAATCTGGCGTCGGGGGCAGCTTCCAACAGCTTTGCCGACGTTGCAAAACGTTCCAGTACCTTTAGTTCTCTGCTCAGAAGAAAATACTCGCCTTGCATTTCGAAGTAAAATTCGGGGGTCTCTTCTTCCAACGTGATCACAACGGTTCCGGGATACTCTTTCTCAACTTTGACCGATCGGACGTACGCAAATTGCTGGGTCAAATTTTGATTGAGATCGTCCTCGGAAACCGAAAATATCAAGTCGCCCTCGGCGATATTGCCTGCATTCAGAATCTGCGTATAGCTGTAATGCTCACTACCGTTGACTACGATAGTCTTCAGCGAAAACAGATTTTTTCCGAACCAAAACGCTACTGCCAAGAGAAACAGGAAGATAAATACCCAAACGACGATCTTCATAATAAACGATCGCTTTTCACTGGCAGATTGAAACCTGGTGAATTCAGCGGCTTCAGAACGCTCGTTAGCCATATTATCCCCCTTTCGGCTTGATCTGTATGGATTATACCATACGTCGGTCTATTTTACAATATCTTTTAGCGTTTTCAAAATTTTTTCTTCGGTATCGGTTACGGCAAACGCGCCTGCCGCCGCTTCCATAGCCCGAAGTGCGTTCGCATCGCCGAAAAGCCCGTCCACCATCTGGCAAAGTTTGGTACCGCAAAGCTCCGCGTCGGGAAGCAGGAGTGCCGCGCCCTTATCGGCAAGCAACGCCGCGTTCTTGTACTGCTGATTGTTGGTAACGTTAGGAGACGGAATCAGGATAGAAGCCTTGCGGATCGCGGTAAGCTCGGACAAGGTGGATGCTCCCGACCGACAGATCACCGCATCCGCGGCAACCATCTGACGGGGCATATCGTAGATGTATTCCATCAATCTGACGTTTTCCAGCCGATGAAGTCCCGTTTCCTCAAATTTTGCCTTCATTTCGGCATATCCGCGAGAGCCTGCCGAGTGGATCAGCAGAACCTCCGGATGCGCTTTCATGTAGGTCGCCATAAACTCCAGCATCGCCTCGTTGAGATGTGCCGCGCCGAGACTGCCGCCAAAGGAGAGGAGAATATACTTCCACTTCCCTTCGGGATCAACCTCGCGGCGTGCTTCGGTTTTGTTGATGCGAGTGAAATCGCGATGGATGGGCATACCCACATGAACGATCTTCGCCTTGGAGCCCTTCAGAAAACGCTCGGTATCCGCAAAGTTCACAAAGATCACGTCAGCAGAGTTTTTCAGCATCTTTACTGCAAAGCCCGGCTCCGCGTTGGACTCGTGGAGCGCGGTAGGAATGCCCAACGATGCCGCCGCTCGGCAGACCGGCCAGCAAACGTATCCACCGGTCCCCACCACCAGGTCGGGACGGTCTTCTTTGAGCATCTTCCTACACTGCCGATAGGAGGTATACGCCTTCCACAATACCTTGAAATTAGAGGGAGAAAGACTGCGTCGCAGTCCCTGCACCTCAATCTCATAGAGCGGGTAACCCGCTTTGGGAACCAGTTTGCTCTCCAATCCACGTCGGGTACCGATGAACCGAAGCTGACTTCCGGGACAACCGGATTCGATGATCTGCGCGATAGACAGCGCAGGATTGACGTGTCCCGCGGTTCCACCGCCTGTCATTACAACCTTCATAGTTTGCCTCTTATACACTGTTTGTTATTTTTGGATCCGACTGAAGCGGGAGATGGAAAGAATGATTCCCACCTCTGCCATCAGAAAGATCAGAGATGAACCGCCGTAGCTGAAGAACGGCAAAGCAATGCCTGTATTGGGTATGATGGACGTAACTACCATCATATTTAATAGTGCCTGAATCATTACGTGGCTGGCGATACCGATGACCGTCAGCGAAGAAAAGACGTCGGGCGCACGTCTTGCGATCTGTATGCATCGAATGAAAAATGCAACATACAGAACGATCAATGCGGTGGCACCTACGAGACCCAGTTCTTCGCAAAGTACCGCGAAGATAAAGTCGTTTTGCGGCTGAGAGATGAACAGATGCTTTTGCAAACTGTTGCCGATCCCTCTGCCGAAAATTCCGCCTGAACCTACGGCGATCAGACCCTGCACCGTCTGCCAGGTATCATCCTGAACGTCATAGGCTTCGGGATTCAGCCACATATCAATACGCTTCCACTGGTACGGCTCCAGATGATCCTTCAGGAACTCGGGCTGGAACATCAGAATGTAGACCACCAACACGATGATCGCCGCGCCGAAGATATATACCGATTTCTTGCCGCCGCCTGCCCAAATCACCGACAATCCGATACAAAGCAGGATGATCGTACCGGACAGATGGTTTTCCAGCATGACCAGACCGCAGAAGCCCAAAACGAACAGCATCGGAATTACCGTTCCCCAAAGAGCGGATTTCATATAGGTACTCATCGTGCCGTCCCGTTCCATAATGCGGCGACGGTATTTATGATCGAACCAAGCGATCATCAGCACCAACGCAAATTTAGCGATCTCGGATGGCTGGAAGCTGATGAATCCCAGGTTGATCCAGCGCTTTGCCGAGTCTTCGCTGGTGCCGATGACAAGTACCATTACCAGCAGTAGACCTGCCCCTATGAATATGACAGGCGTCAGTTTTTGGATCACTTTATAGTGGATCTTGGAGATCCCCCACATCCCAAGCACACCGATCAATGCAAACCCTAACTGCTTGCGTATGTAAAACGAGCTGTCACCTTTATCGGAATATGCGTATGCGTAGCTGGCGGAAAAAACCATTACCGATCCAAAGCAGAGCAACAACATAACGATCACGAACAGCGGTCGGTCAAAATCGCCTTTGACCAAAAAACTGTCTAATTTGGATGCGACGGACGATTTGGGCTTTTTCGAAGAATTGACCTGAAGATCCATGGTTCTTTCCTTTCGTAAAATCAATTTGCAAATTTAGGCTGAGCGATCAGGCTCAGAAGATCATTATCAGACCCACAAATGCCAGCACGGAGCCTGCCAGCGTCACCAAACTGAAGCGGAACACAATCTGATTCTCGCTCCAGCCACACTGTTCAAAGTGATGGTGGATGGGTGCCATTTTGAAGAAGCGTTTCCCGTGGGTCAGCTTGAAATACGCCACTTGAATGATGTCAGAAAAACTTTCGCAGATATAGACGAACCCAACAAGGAATAAAAGCAGAGGCTGATCGATCATCACCGACAGCGCCACCACCATACCGCCCAAGAATAGCGAGCCGGTGTCGCCCATAAAGATCTTGGCAGGATGGAAATTGTAGACTAAAAATCCAAGCGTACCGCCGATGACCAGCGCGGAACAAATAGCGGTGGAAAGGCTGGACAGATAGAAGGCAACCACTGCAAAAAACGCCGCCGCTACGAAGGTAACCGAGGAGCAAAGTCCGTCGATACCGTCGGTAAGGTTAACGCTGTTGACGATACCGGTGATCAGGATCAGCATAAAGACGTAATAGAACCAGCCAAGATCCCATTGCCATCCTACGAAGGGGATCGTCAAAACCGTCGTAAGAGCACCGATATACTTCAGACCCGCCAAAAACGCGCCGGCTACGATCAATTGAAGCAGATATTTCTGCCCGGCGGAAAGCCCTTTGTTCTGCTTCTTGAAGAATTTAGCAAAATCGTCCAAAAAGCCGATCACACCGTTCAGAAACGCAAAACCCAAGCAGATCAGCAGCTTCTGCCACTCAAGATCGGCATCGGTGACCAGTGCGAACGCCAGTACGCCTACCAGGACGATCAGCGAAGAGGTGATAAAAGAGATGCCGCCCATGGTGGGAGTTCCCTCTTTGCTCTTGTGCCAACGAGGACCGATATCCAGGATCTTCTGTCCCATCTTGATGCTTTTCAGTTTAGGGATCAAAAAGCGAAGCGTGACAACGGTCAACAGAAAGACCGCCACAGCACAGATCGCAAAATAACCTAACATTTTCATTCTCATGTCAACAATTTCTCCGTCCGTTTATTTCAGTTGTGCAATGACCCTTTCCAGAGCCACGGCACGGCTTGCCTTGAACAGCACCGTATCGCCCGATCTCAGCACCGCCTTCAATGAAGTCGCAAGCGTTTCGGGGGCACTCGTATCGTCGAATCGCAGGATAGCATCGGCAGGAAGACCTGCGTCTGCCGCGCCTTCTGCGATATGTGCCGCTTCTTTTCCGAAGGTAAGCAGCAGATCGACACCGATCTCGGCTACTGCTTTGCCTACCAGGCGATGACCGTTCTCACTGTAGCTACCCAGTTCGCGCATCTCACCCAGCACGGCAATTTTGCGTCCGCCCTTTCCCTCTGACACCTGCGACAGCACCTTCAGTGCTGCCTGCATCGACTCGGGAGCCGCGTTGTAGCAATCCTCCAGCACCCAAAAATCCCTCACGGGGTAGAGATTCTGCCGCATACCAGTCTGACGGAAATTCATCAGTCCGCGACGGATCTCGTATTCACCCATTCCTACCAATCTACCCACCGCAAAGGCGTATGCCGCGTCCAGCACGTTGTGCTCACCGATGACGGGAATCACGATGCTCTCGTACAGCTCGTCGCCCACGGTCAGGTCAAAGGCAGAACCGTTTTCGGTCTGCTCCACCGCGCTGATATAGAAGTTTGCGGAGGGATTGGTGCGGGAAACGTAATAGGCTCCGGGGACACCCGCCAGCAGAGGTTCATCGCCGTTCAGGATCAGCGCTCCGCCGGCCTCCATGCTGGTGACGATCTCCATCTTTGCATCGCGAATCCCCTCACGGGAGCCTAAATGCTCAATGTGAGAAGTCCCGATATTCGTGATAACTGCGATCTTGGGATTGGCAAGCGACGAGAGATATTCGATCTCACCCCGCGCGCTCATTCCCATCTCCACCACCATCGCCCGATCTGCCTCGGACAGCGAGAGCATAGTCAGAGGGAGTCCGATGTGATTATTGAAATTGCCGGGCGTCTTCAGGGTTTGATAATGCTCAGACAGGACTGCGGCGATAAATTCCTTCGTAGTGGTTTTGCCGATACTGCCGGTGACAGCCACGGTCAGGGGGGCGATCTGCCGCTTATAAGCGGCAGCCAGTCGTCCCAGCGCCTTCACCGAATCGTCGGTGCAGATCAACGCACAGGACGGGAGCGTCTCGGGCAGGCGGTCGCACAGGATGCAGGACGCACCCATTGCGGCGGCTTTTTCGATGTATACGTGCCCGTCTGCGGTCTCGCCGCGGATCGCTACGAAAACAGCACCCGGCGTTACCTCTCGGGAATCGGTGGTGAGTGCGGTCACTACCGCGTTGGCGTTGCCGTACAAAGTTCCGCCTACGGCGTTTGCTATTTTCAGGGCAGTCTGAGCTTTATGCAGCGTAACTGTCATGGATTCCTCCGTCAAATATCGTATCCAAAGCGCTTGCGAACGGCTTTGGAAACCTCGTCTTTTTCGGAAAAAGGATGTTTTCCGTCTTTTTTGATCTCGTAATTCTCGTGCCCCTTGCCTGCGATGAGGATGATCTCTCCTTCCACGGCATTGGCAACGGCATACGCGATGGCGTCTCTCCGATCCACGATCACGGTATGCGGTTTCTCAGGATGAATGCCCGCAAGAATATCGCGGATAATGTCCTCCGGCTCCTCACTGCGGCTGTTGTCGCTGGTAATGATGGTGTGATCGGCAAGTCGCGTTGCGATCTCACCCATTACGGGGCGTTTGGTCTTATCGCGGTCACCGCCGCATCCGAAGAGAACCGTGAGCTTTTGCCCTGCCCTGCGAGAATGCAGAAGCGCGTTGATCACGTTCTCCAGCGCGTCGGGGGTGTGGGCGTAGTCAATCACCGCGCTGAAGGGGAGCGAAGGGGGAGTGGCCCGCTCGATGCGTCCGGGAACGCCGCCCATGGAGGCGATCGCCGAAAGCACGGTGGTCTCGTCGATCCCAAGCAGCAGGGACAGTACGATAGCGCCCAACGTATTGTTGACCGTAAAGCGTCCCGCAATGGGGCAGGTAACCTGCAGAGATCTGCCATCGGGGGTCACAAGAGTATAGGACACGCCGTCCATGGATTCGTAGGCAACATTGGTTGCGGTGTAATCCGCATCGTGCTTGGTTGACACGGTATAAGATTTACACAGTTTCTTCTCTGCCGCAGCTTTGACATAATCGTCGTCGGTACAGAATACGCCCAAATCTGATTTGGTAAACAAGATCTCCTTGGCGGCGGCGTATTCCTCCATCGTCTTGTGGAAATCCAAATGCTCGGGGGTCAGATTGGTATAAGCAGATGCAGTATAGTGGATGGGCGCGACTCTTCCAAGACAGAGTGAGTGAGAGGAGACCTCCATAAAGACGTATTCTACGCCATCGTCCCGCATCCGGGCAAGCGTGCCAAACAGACGCTCGGGATCGGGAGTGGTCATTCCCATATCCACGCTCTTCCCTGCCCAGGTGATCTGGATCGTACCGATCACGCCTACGTTTTTGCCTGCCGCTTCAAAGATGGAGCGAAGCATATAGGTAGTGCTGGTTTTTCCGTTGGTTCCGGTAACGCCGATCATTTTCATAGACTCCTGTGGTCTTCCGAACCAATTGGAGAATACAAACGAGGCGGCAAGACGGGTATCGGGGCAAACGATGCACGGAATGGGACAACCTTCGGGGATATACTCTACGATCGCCGCAACCGCACCGCTTTCGGCGGCTTTACCGATATAGGTGTGACCGTCTGTATTGGTTCCCGCAATGCACAGGAAGACGTATCCGGGCTTTACCTTTCGGCTGTCACCGGTAACACCGGCAATCATCAGCTCTTCGGTTCCGTTACAAGTAGAAACCTCTGCTCCGGACAGTAATTCTTTGATAGTCATATTCATCCGCCTTTCATTTGTCAGATGCGTTATCCGCCGTCTGTTTCGTTCAAATATCTGCACTCCAGCGTCACGATGCTACCGTACGGTACCTCGGTGCCTGCCGGCGGCGATTGTACGATCACGGTCGCCCCCGCGCCGGCAGAATAATTGGTTACGCCTGTCAGTTTCACGTTCAGACCTGACGCTTGCAGTTGCTTGATGGCAGCATCTGCGGTCTTATTTACCAGGTCGGGAACCTTTACCATAGTGGTTGCTGTTTCTCCGCCTGTATACAGATAGACCTTTCCGCTCAAATTGGTAAGCGTTTCCCCTGCCGCAGGGATTTGCGAGGTAACGGTCGTTCCGTTACCGACTACCTCATAGGTAAGTCCGGCAGAAGATACGCTCTGAATTGCTTTTTCCAAAGCCATTCCTTTATAATTGCCCACGGTGACACTCATTCTGGAAGTCTCTTCATCGGTATATCGACGTTCCACGCCCAAGTAAGAGAGCACCTGCTCGATCAAGGCTCCCGCGTACGGAGCGGCGACATTACTGCCGTATTTGTTACTGATCTGCGGTTCGTCAACGATAATGATCACGCACACCTGCGGATCGTCGGCGGGTGCTACTGCCACGCAGGAACCGATACGCGCCGTTTTATCGGCAGAGTCTCGTTTCTCGGAAGTACCGGTTTTGGCCGCTACCCGATACCCTGCAACATATGCGTTCTTTACGCCGTTACCGCTGGATACACCGTCTTCGAGAACTGCCATAATGCTCTCGCAGACCGAACTGCTGACTACCTGCCGTTTGATCTTCGGTTCGAACGTCACCTGAGCGTTACCGCTGCTATCGATCAGCGAGCTGACTACATACGGCGTTACTAAGTTTCCGCCGTTGGCAACGGTGCAAACTGCCGTTAACTGCTGTAGCGGTGTCGTTTTGAAGGTTTGACCGAAGCTGTAACAGGCAAGCTCGACCGCGTTAAAGCCCGAGAGCGGCACATACAGTCCCGCTTCCTCGCCGGGCAGATCCACTCCGGTCAACGAAGTGTAGCCAAAGGATTCAAAATACGAATAAAACTTACTGCTGCCCAGTTTGGCCGCAACCTGCATGATCGCTGGGTTGCACGAAAGCTGAAGCAATTTATTGAAGGTTTGGGTACCGTGACCGCTGGTTTTGTGACAACGGATCCGCTGTCCCGCTACGGTCAACGAGCCGCTGCAGGAAAACTGGGTAGAAAAGCTGATCTTACTCTCTTCCAACGCCATCGCGGTCGTCATCATCTTCATCGTAGAGCCCGGCTCGTACAACGTGGATACCGCTTTGTTATTCCACATAGCGTAGACGCATTCCCAATAATACTCGTTCTTTGCCGCCTCTTCGGTAGTGCCATCGGGATACTTGGATGCGTCAAAGGTCCAGGCATCGTATTTAGCCTGATAGTAATCATTCAGAGTATACATATCATTCAAATCGAAGCTGGGATAGGTGCCCATGGCGTAGATCGCGCCGGTATTGGGATCCATTACGATACCGGTAACCTTCTCTGCCGCTTTGGCATATTCGTACGCCGATTTCAGCTGTCCCTCCAGCATACTCTGAATGTTGGAATCGATGGTAGTGATAACGGAAAGACCGTCCTTCGCATCGATACGGGTATCAAAATCGGAAGGCATACCGCCGCTCTGTGCATCCTTGGTAGTGATATACCGACCGGGTGTACCGGTTAGGTATTCGTCGTATTCCAGCTCCAAGCCGAACAGACCGCCGTCTGTACCCATAGATCCCACGATGCTGGCGGCAAGGGTTCCCATCGGATAGTATCGTTTATCCGTCGCCTCCAAGTGAATCTGTGTTTCGAAGGAGTTTTCGGTAACGTATGCACGGATATCCTCCGCCTGTTCCTCAGTCAGATTACGCTCGATGGTAATATCCTTCATATTCTCCCGTTGCGTTTTCTTATAGACCGTTTCGTAATCCAGATCCAAATATCCGGCAAGATATTTGGAAATGTCCTTCGCCGTGTCTGCCGCCTGAATATCCACTGGTGAAATAAACAAGCGGTAGGTGGTCACGTTGACCGCAAGGGGATTCTTATTGGCATCGTAGATCTCGCCGCGCTTGGCAGGGATCACCGACTCCTGCTGTATATTATCGATCACTTTCGTTTGATAGTAATCATATTGGATATACTGCATATAAAACAGTCTGCCCAAGACGATCAGACAGGCTATTCCCATTACACCCAGCCACACGAGGGCTCTTGCGTCTATGGAATTGAATTTCTTGATCTTCATAGCTCACCTTTGGTTTTGGTTGATGATTTCGGTAGCCCAACAGTGCTTATAAGCAAAATGAGAGCAGGCGGGTCTGCAAGCCTGGCTCTCAAATCGCTATTCCATACTTATTCGCCGTCGGTCAGAGTATTCCACGCCTCAATAAAATTCTGAGAAAGAGCAGACATTACGGTGGCAATAACGCCTTTGGTTCCGTCTTCTTCTACTTCGAAGACCTCAATGGAATCGTCTTCATCCACTTCAATATAGACCTTCTCGGCAGTTTCGTCACTCTCCATGCCCAGCACGGAGGAGGCGTATCTCTCCATCGTCATGTAATCGTTCTTCTGTTCTAGTTCGCTGGAGAGCTTGTCCTTTTCCTTATTCAGCGTCTGCAAGTCGGAACGAAGCTCAGAAACTTCGTGCGTGTATTCGTTGATCACCACGTAATTGCTGACCATCATCATCAAGAGCAGCGTAGTTACCGCCAACATCAAGACCGTACCGATGGGAAAGAGCTTTCTCTTCTTGGAGCGAACCGTTCCCTCCCGACGATTTTTCGGCGCTTTCAGCGCAGAACCGTTCTTGTGAGACTTGGAGGTCTTTACCATGATCTCGGCAGAGTGAAGCTGTTCTACATCACCCGTTTCGGTATTGCGCACGGTAGGTTTATTGTTATTTTTCTGATTCATAGCAAATTCCTCTTTCTTAAGAATATCGGCGACCGTTGCCGTCAGATCTTTTCAAACACTCTCAGCTTTGCACTGCGAGAGCGGGGATTTTCGGTAAGCTCCGCTTCCGAGGGAAGCAGGGGTTTTCTGGTAACGACCTTTCCCAGCGGCTTCTTGCCGCACACACATACGGGGAAAGATGGGGGGCAGGTGCATCCCTGTGCCAAAGAGGCGAAGGTCTGCTTGACGATCCGATCCTCCAACGAGTGGAAGGTCAGCACCGCCAGCCGTCCGCCGGGAGCCAGCAGATCACAGAGAGCGCGAAGCGTAGGCTCGATGATGTCCAACTCGTGGTTGACCTCGATGCGGATCGCCTGGAAGGATTTCTTGGCGGGATGGTGACCGCCGTCCCGTGCTTTGGCGGGAATTGCGGATTTTATGATGGCGGTGAGTTCACCGGTAGTTTCGATAGGCTTTTCCGCTCTCGCTCTTGCAATGGCGGAAACGATGCGAGGAGCGAATTGCTCTTCACCGTAGTTGTACAGGATGCGCTTCAGGTCTGCCTCCGAATACTCGTTGACCACCTGCCGGGCAGTCAGCTGTGCATCCTGATTCATCCGCATATCCAGCGGCGCGTCCTGCATATAGGAGAAGCCGCGCTCAGCGGTGTCCAGTTGATAGGAGGAAACGCCCAGATCGATGAGTGCCCCCTGCACTCCCGGAAGCTCCAGATCGCGGGCAACTGCCGCTACCTCCGAAAAATTGGAGCGTACCAGCGTTACGCGATCGCTGTAAGGAGCCAGTCTTGCGCCTGCCGCACGGATGGCGTCGGCGTCCTGATCGATGGCGATCAGCCTTCCCGCTCCCGTCAGACGGGAGGCAATGGCGTAGCTGTGTCCGCCTCCGCCTGCGGTGCAATCGATGTAGATCCCGTCTCCCACCTGCAGTGCTTCCATGCACTCGGGGAGCATGACCGAATAATGAGAGAATTCCGCCATATCAGAAGCCTCTCTTTCGCAGTGCTTCGCGGAGCTTGGAAACGTCTACCGAAGCCTGTCTGTCCTCGAAGGTCTTGGCATTCCAGATCTCCATATATTCGCCGCGTCCGCAGCTGATGATCTCTTTGTCCAAGTTGGCGTATTCTCTGTAGTCCGAAAGGATAGCGATACGTCCTTGATCGTCCACCCGAACGCGCTCCGCGTTGGTGGTAAGCCAGAAGGAGGCTTCCTCCGCCTCGATCTCGGGGAGCTCGCGGATCTTCGCCTCGTACTTCTCCCAATTTGCGGAGGTGTATACGCGCAGACAATCGCCGGTAATGCTCTTGGCTACCACCAAATCGTTTCCCAATTCGTCCCGGTACTTAGCAGGCAGAAATATGCGATTTTTTGCGTCAATGGTGTGTTTATGCTTTCCAAGCATCGCATTCTCCTCCCTCTAATGGTATTTTGCTCCATTTCGCTCCCTTTTGCTCATCCATATTATAAATTATCCTCCTTTTATTTGCAAGAGGAAGTCATTGCCCCGACGGCGGTTTTCTCATCTTTTTTCGACAAGATAAAACATCCATTTACGGCGTTCTTTTTTGTTGTGAAATTTTGTTCGCTTTTTCCAATCTATTCCATCACAAACTAATAAATTCCCTCCCGATTCTTTCCTTGCCGTCGGGATAACGGAGGAAAAATCGGGAGGGAATTTTAAGGATTCTACCGATTATTGTTGAAGCAGTTCGATGACTGCGGGAGGGAGGATTTTATCCAGCGCACGTCCGTATCGGATCATCTCCCTTGCAACCGTAGAGGAGATGAATCGATAGGCGGGATCTGCAGGGATAAACATCGTCTCCACAGGTGCGTTCAGGAGATTGACCCGCGCGATCATCTCCTCGTATTCGTAATCAGCAGAAGAACGCACGCCCTTGACGATCACGTCGATGCCGTTTGCTGCGGCGTAATCTGCCACCAATCCGGTACAATGATCTACCGAAACGTTCGGGCAATCGGTAAGACTGCGGCGGAGCATCTCCATTCGAAGCTCGGGGGAGTAGGATCCGCTCTTTTCGCTGTTGTGGCAGATGCACACTACTACTTCGTCAAAAATCGCGGCGGTACGTCGGATCATGTCGATGTGCCCAAGAGTGGGCGGATCAAAACTACCGGTGATCAATGCACGTTTCATTCTGCATCCTCCTCGCTCTCTTCTCCGCGAAGCAGAACCGTAATGTAAATCCTGCCGTAGCGATTGTGACGATGAAGCGTCAATCCCTCGCCCTTGAAAGACGCGGGCTTATCGCTCTCGCAAACGAAAATTGCGCGCTCCGAGGCAATGCCTGCCCGCAGAATACGGTCGATGGCATCCTGTACCATGTTCGATGCGTAAGGCGGATCCAGAATGATAATATCAAACTGCTCCTTCCCTTCCGCAGAACGAATAAAAGCCTTGTAATCAGAATGAACGATCCGCGCCTGCGGAGCAAGCTTGGTCTTCTGCGCGTTACGCTTGATCACCTCTACCGCCGGTTTATTGCTGTCGCAGAAAACGGCAGACGCCGCGCCGCGGGACAGTGCCTCCAGACCCATCTGTCCGGAGCCTGCAAACAGATCCAGCACCCGTCTGCCCTCCAGATCGAATGCCAGCATATTGAATACGGCTTCCTTAATTCGTTCGGGCGTAGGACGGGTGATCTCCTCGCCGTCCAAGGTTTCCAGCCGTGCGCCTCTGGCGCTTCCGGTAATGATTCGCATCATAATAATCCTTTCTTCCAAGAGAATCCCCTTGGAACATTCGCTATTTCAGAGAATGTTTATTTCTTGTTGTATCCTTTATCAAAGTGAGCGCGGATCGCTTCGGCATCGGACGGAGAGATACCCTCCAATGCTGCAAGCTCAGCTACGGTAGCTTTCTTGACGGCGGCAAGCGTGCCCATCTGCTTCAGCAAAAGCTGTGCTTTCTTGGGTCCGATCCCCTTGATGTCTTCCAAAGAGGAGCGCTTCATCTCTTTCCGCTTAGCGCCCTGCATTCTGCCGATGGTAAAGCGGTGAACTTCTTCCTGAATCTTGTAGATCAGCACGAACACTGCCTGCTCGCGGGCAATGCTGATCTCATTCTCGCCGTCAGTAAGGGCGCGAGTCTTGTGAAAATCATCCTTGACCATGCCGAATACGGGAAGCACGATTTTCTGTTCGCGCAAGAGTTCCTTGACCACGCCCACGTGTCCCTTGCCGCCGTCCAGTAGCAGAAGATCGGGGAGCGGCTGCTCCTCGCGGTGAGCAAAGCGTCGGGTGAGCGCTTCGCGCATGGCACCGTAGTCATTCTGACCGTCGGTGGAGCGGATCTTGTAGGTGCGGTAATTCTTCTTACAGAGCTTCCCTTCCTCCAGCGCGATGATTCCCGCGGTGATATGCTCGTCGCCGTAGTTGGAGATGTCGATGGCTTCGATCCGCAGAGGAGTCGTAGGCAGATCCAGCATCTCCGCCAGTTTTTCCAGCACCGAGTGATCGCGCTCGCTGTCGGCAACATATTGACGGGCGTGAAGCGCGGCGTTCTCCTCCACCATTTGACAGAGCTTGTACAACTCGCCCTTTTGCGGAATGCGCAGATTCACCTTATATTCCGCATATTCGGAGAGATAAGCCTCCAACATCGTACGGTTCTCCTCATCCAGCGGAAAGCCGATCAACAGAGTTTTGGGGATATACTCGCGGTGCGTGTACAATTCACCGATAAAGGAAACGATGGCACTCTCGTCCACAATTTTATCGGCAGTAAAAATATGATTATCCGAGTCGATGACCGCGCCGCCGCGCACGTAGTAGATGGCAAGGCAGGAACAGGTATCGCCCGTATGAAGTGCCAGCACGTCGTACTCGGCGTCGGGGGCACCGACAACCTTTTGCCTCTCCCAAAGATTTTCCAGTGCGGCAATGCGGTCGCGATATTCCATCGCCGTCTCAAAAAGAAGATTTTCGGAAGCAAACAGCATTTTCTCGGTAAGGCTCTTTTTTACCTCGGTATAATTTCCTCTGAGGAAGGAAATCACCTCGGTAAACCGCTCTCGGTAGGCTTCCTCGGAAAGCTGTCCATTACAGGGGGCGCAGCATTGCCCGATATGGCTGTACAGACAAGGGCGCGCCTTGCCGATATCCCGGGGAAACTCCATTTTGCAGGTGGGCAGGCAGAATGTCTTCTGCACCGTTTTGAGGATCGATCCTGCAACGGTCGTACCCGAGTAGGGTCCAAAGTACTTGGCACCGTCTGCGACGCGCTTGCGGGTAAATTCTACCGTGGGATAAGGCTTTTGCAAATTGACCTTGATGTACGGATAGCTTTTGGAATCCTTGAGCAGGATGTTATACTTGGGTTTATGAAGCTTGATGAGCTTATTCTCCAATGCAAGCGCTTCCATCTCGGTGTCGGTGAGCATATAGTCAAAATCCCATACGTCTCCCACCATTTTCTCAGTCTTGATATTTTTCTCATTGTCACCGAAATATTGGGAAACCCGATTTTTCAGCACCTTGGATTTGCCTACGTAGATGATCTTTCCGCCCTCGCCGTGCATCAGATAGACGCCCGGTGACAGCGGGAGACGATTGGCTTTTTCCTTGAGTTCCGCACGCGTTCTGCGCTCCATATTCTTCCTTCTTTCGCTTGAAAACCGAAAAGCAGACCGCCGTGCGGTCTGCTTTTCGTGAATGTGATAAGGGGGAATCAGTCGATCAGCTCAGAGGAAAGAAACTTGCACAGACCGTCCAGAGCTTCCACTTCGTCACTGCCGTCAGCGATCAGAGTGATAGTCATATCCTTTGCGATTCCCATGGAAAGGACGCCCAAAAGGCTCTTGGCGTTGACTTTACGCTCGTTGCACTCTACCCAAATCGAACTCTTATACGCATTTGCTTTCTGAATAAAGAAAGTCGCGGGTCTTGCGTGAAGACCTACTGCATTTTGAATGGTTACGTCACGGTTGATCATGATATTGCTCCTGTTCTCTACCTATTAAAAGCCGCATACCTACGGCACAATCGTACTGGAAGTATTATAACAAATATTCAGAACAAAATCAATACTTCCAAGGCAAAAAAAGTATACAAAAATTACGAGATTCCCGTGATTTCTAATGTCAAAATGTACGAATCCGACTGCACTTGCAGGATACTGCCAACACCGATCTGCAAATTTCCGTCTACGTAGAAGCCATCGTCTTTACGGGCGCCCGTTAGTCTTGCCTGCCCTTTCACGGTATAAAGCCCCGGCTCAGTAACCTCTTTGAAAAAAGAGCTTTCGGATTGCACGTCCGATTCGATCAGGTGAAGGGTCTGATACGGCTGTACCGAGAACGACAGCAGTTCTCCGTCTGCTCCGTTCCCCGCACTCAGTACGTCTCCTGCCGCCAAAATATTGCATTCTTCTTCGGTAAGACCGTCCGCATAAAAGCTGACCACCGCCGTATCGGTAGCGGTCAACTGTTCTACTTTTTTCAAAACGGTAGGACGAAGGAACAGTGCCACCACCGAGAGGATCACTAACACGATCAGTAAAAAATCCACAATGTTGAATCGAACCTTTTTCTGTACAGCCATTTATTCCACCTCTGTATCAACCGACATAATCTTTGCATCTGCATTATATCCCGAAGTATGGAAAGAGATCGTCTTTCCTACCCGCAGCTTCAGGTCGCCTATCTCCAGCGCATCTCCCGAAAGCTCTCCGCGAACCGTCAAGATCAAATTGACTCTTCCGGGATATTCCGCATAGATCAAAGAGCCGTCGTTATCGGTCTTGCCCGTTGATCCGGTAGCGACCTCGTATCGGATGGACACCAGCTTACCGATGCTCTTGGCATCATCGGTATACAGCGTATCACCGATCTTCAGAAAATCACATTCCGCGATCCCCGTCTGCTCATTCAGCGTAATTCCGTAACGCTCCGCGTCGATGTTATTCACCGTCAACGAATATTCTACCGGCATACCGGAGCCGCTACTGCCGTCGCCGTCCGAAAAAGCAAGCGTTACGGTCAGATAGATCGTTACTGCCAAAGACATCAAAAATACGACTGCAATCACCGCATCTACGAGATTGATCTTTTTCCGAGATGCCTTCCCATTGGATTTATGATTCATATTCCTTCATCCTTTCCGTTTGTCTGCTGATTGGCCGTCACCGTGAAGTTTAACTCCACGTCAGCGCATTGTACGCCATCCTGACAGGATTCGTCAGACGGCTCCATTTCAGCCTCTTCGTTTCGCTTAGCGATTCTCTGCAAAGCTCTGCCGATCCCCGCCATCATCCAGAACAGCAGGAGCATACGGTTGTCGCTCCAAAGATAGGATACGCCACCGGTAATCAAAAGTCCGATCAGCGATGCCATGATCGCCAAATGAAAGCAAACAGGCCGTTCCTGCACACGATTTCTGCGAAGCAGGGTAAATCCGGATGTGAACCAAAGCAAAACAAACAGTAAAAATACCACAAGTCCCGGAATACCCACCTGAACCAGCAAACGAAGCCACGTATTGCTCAGCGAGAGATCTGCGGTCGTATTTACCGAGACCGCGTTCAGCAAAGCGTGATCGCTCATTCCGATTCCCGACAAGGGCGCGTCAGAAAAAACGCTGCCCAAGGCACGCCACAATTCCATTCTTCCGGTCAATAGCAACTGATCGGTAAACACACGAAAATCCGGCCAAACGACATAGGACACCCAAGGAAGCAAAAGAACGATCAGCAAAAGCACCGTCCAGGTCTTGCGGGTGTAGAACAGGAAAAATATCAGTAGTTCAATACATAGCGCGCAAACTGCGATAGGCGATCCCAGCAACAGCAAATATACGATATTTGCCGAAACGATCATCAGATACAGCAGTTTTCCCCTTGCCCGCTCGGCTTTGAGCATCATGGCAAGAGCAGGGGCGGTCACCGTCAGTAAATAGACAGCCGCCACCGAGGGATCCTCCAACAAGGCGAGCCGCACACCGAAATTCAGAAAATGATCCAAAAGCCCCGTTACGGTCACCAAAAGCGATGACAGCGTAAGCGCCGACACACTGCGTCTGATCCACTCAGGATTCCGCAAAAGATTGGACAGCGTAAAATAGCCCGAAATCATTGCGGCGTACAGCAATGCGCTGTGTAATGCGTCATCGCTTCCCGCAAGCCCGGTGGACAGTACGATCAATCCGAACAGAAGCACGGCACCGTCCATCAGACCAAACGAGATGCTCCGTCTTCCGACTATCACTTTCAACAGCATACACGCGCCCGTGTACAGGATCGCGCCTGCACAAAGCATCGATGCGTGCGGCACCCCCGTAAAAAAGGGGAGCAAAAACAAAATCAGACATACTCCGGTCTCCGGAACATAGAGGACGCACAAAGCTGCCGCTACAAACGCAAGGAGCAGGAGCAGTAAGATCGGGGGAGCGAAATAGGTCAAAAGACCGATCACCATTCCCGCCAAGAAAAACAGGAAGGTGGGCTGAGTGGGTTTGCTTTCCGTCCGCGTTGAGGATGTGTCGCGGAAGATGCGGAACATGAGATTGCCCACAATGCTTTCGCCGAAATGATCGATCATCGGTTTGTAGCCCTTGAACATGATCGGTAGCGAAAGCAACACCAACGCAAGCCCGACGAACAGATCCAGCGCCGCCCCTTCGCTGGAACGAAGCAAGAAGTACAGAAGCGCTTGCATCACGGTCGTAAATAAGCCGAAGGAAAAGATGAATACGCCGTAAGACATCATCGGAACGCGGAGAAGCCCCTGCAGAAGTGCCTTGATTTTTCCCAATATCCTGCTCTCTTCCACAGCTTCGCCCACGCGGTTTTTCACCGAGCGCGGCAAGGTAGACGGCGCAAAAATTCCTACTTCATTGGGGCTGATTAACTCGGTTCCCAATTCGCGTCGCGGCTTTTTGGCGAATTTATTACGAATCTTGTGTTTGATACTACGACAGGTTCTCACCACAAAAGAATCCGCCGCATACTCTTCAATCTCGTCGTAACTGCTGAAAAATTGCAGAATGACAGACTTCTTCAGCAGAGCTTTGAGTTTGGACAGCCCACAGTGCATCAGGTACAATAACATACTGCTCCGTGACGCATCCCGGGTCTGTCCGGCGGTTTTATTTTTTGCCATTGATTGTTTTACACCTCCCGGTGTGCGAACTCATCGGATCCGTGCGTTACAGCAGATCCGGGCGATTCTTACGGGTCAGCTTCAAAGCCTCTGCCCGCCGCCATTTTTCGATATCGGCGTGATTACCCGACAGCAGAACCTCGGGCACCCGCCTTCCGTGATATTCCACGGGGCGGGTATATTGGGGATATTCCAGCGCGCCGCTGGCAATACTTTCGTTTTCGTAGCAGGATGCGTCTGCAAGGACGCCGTCACAAAGCCGTGCCACCGCGTCAATGAGGATGCAGGCGGGCAGCTCTCCGCCCGTCAGAACGTAATCGCCGACAGAGATCTCTTCCTCCACGATCTCGTCGATCACGCGTCGGTCTACGCCTTCGTAATGACCGCACAAAAGGATCAGATTATCGTATTGCTTCAGTTCTTCTGCTTTTTTTTGCGAAAAGACGGTGCCTTGAGGAGAAAGATAGATCACGCGGGTCTTACCGCCGAGCGTTTCTTTCACTGCGGAGTAGCAATCGAAAATCGGGGGCGCTGCCATCAGCATCCCCATCCCACCGCCGTAAGGCGTGTCGTCCACCCGACGGTGCTTGTCCTTGGAATAATCGCGGATATTGTGCGCCTCTACCGAGATCAGCCCTGCTTCCTGTGCTCTGCCGATGATGCTCTCGCCGGTGATGCGGCGGATCATATCGGGAAAAAGGGTAAGTACGTGGAAATTCATCAGATGAGTCCCTCGATAGGCGTAAGATAGATGCCCTCTCCCGGCAGGATTCTGCTGATGAACGCGGGAACCGCCGGCACCAACGCCTTCGATCCGTCGGGGCGGGTGATCTCGTAGATGTCTCCGGCGCCGTGATTGGAAACGTCCGTGAGCTTGCCGTAGCATTCTCCCGTATTCTCGTTATAAACGGGCGTACCGAGCAGGTCGGCTATAAAATAACTGCCTTCGGGAAGATCGAAATCCTCCCGATCGGCGTAAAGGGAGCGATTTTTGAGAAGGATCGCATCCTCCATCGTATCCACCGACTCCAGATGCACCAGCATCAGATGCTTCATCGGTTGATTCTTGGTACAACGGTACGGGATATACTCCCCGCCCTTTTTCAGATACAATGTGGAGAGCGATGCGAAGACCTCCTGGTCGTCGCATCTGCACTCTACTTTCAGATCTCCCTTTACGCCGTGGGTATTCACAATCTTTCCGGCTTCCAGATATTTTTCCATAATTCTATTCCTGTTAATATGTTATTCTTTTTCGTACACCGTTTCGATCTCGTATACGAAAACACGGTGATAGTCTTCCGCAGAGTAATTTTTGAGCAACGTGGGATCAATGAAATGATCCTTTTCCATATCTGCGACGAACAGCTTTTTCAGCTTCATCACGCGGATCGCTTCGGCAAATCCCCATACGCCGTCCAGCTCCACGGGGGTCAGACCGCTCTCGGCGATCTTATCGGTATCTCTGCCGCTCTTGGTTCCGCAGATCTGCAAGGCAGGGCGATGACCGTCCTCCAAAAAGCAGGCGGAACAGACGTCCGAATGGTTAAGCAGGCCATAGGTATAGCGCTGTGGACGGACGAATGCGAACAACACGGGACGGTTCCACAGAACGCCCATGCCGCCCCAGCTGGCTGTCATCGCGTTGACTCTGCCGTTTGCGGGATCGTAGGCGGTCAGCAGCATCCAGCGGTTGCCGATCTCACTAAAGACGTTTTCGGAAAGTTCCGTGGGCTTTATTTCGTTAAATACAGGCATAATACGCTCCATTTCTCTGCGGATCTCGATCTTTAGATAAACATTTATCCACTCGATATTCCTTACACAGATAGTATATACTTTTTTTGCAAATTAGTCAATACTTTTTCCGATTTTTGCTTTACAATTACGCAAAAATGTGCTATACTATATTTATTGTACAAACAGGAGTATTTTTATGACCCAAATGAACTATCGCAAGATGCCTACCCGCGGTACTGCGCGCTGTTATATGGCACTTGCTTCCTTGCTTGCACTCCCCTACGGACTGCAACCTACTTCTCTCCTATTTATCATGTTGTCGATCTGCTGTCTTTCCGTGGGGGTGCTTTCGGTTCCGCGCGCATCTTACGTTCGGGTACTGCTGTATTCGTTTGCCGCCGGGCTGGTTCCTGCCGTGATCGTCGGTTTTCTGATGCGCTCTCCTGCCAATGCGATCGCCGCTTTTTCTTTCGCTCCCGCATCCGCCCTGCTGGTACTCACTATCCGTCGACGCAACAGCCGCTCTGCCGGCATCTTTTGGGCTACCGTCGCGCTGACCGCGACCCTGGTTGGAGCGATGCTCCTCTGGCTGTGGATGCGTACCGGATCTCTTTCGCTTGCAGTATTCAAACAGTTGTATTCCGAAATCAAGATCGGGTTCGTGGATCAGATGACCGCTCTTCTGCAGGAAACGCCCGACGTTCTCTTTTTGAGCGGCATTGACGTGGAGACGGCTCCCGCAATTCTGTTCGACGTATTCGTTTCCGTTTTACCCGGCGTCTTTTTGATGCTGATATGGCTGATCGCCTGGCTTGCATCCGCTTGCGTTCGTCGCATCTTTATGGGTTACGTCTACGGTGCCGACCGCTTCAAGGATTGGCCCGTCACCGTCTGGCGGCCGCTGAGTTTCGTGTATTTGGGCTGTTTTGCTTTGGCTTTGCTACCTATTCCGGGGGATGTTTACACTATCATCGGGATCGTCTGCTATAATATTTTCCTTCCGCTGATCCCGATCTTCACGGTAATAGGCTGCCGTATGCTGAAGGAGCGATTGATGCGTCAGCCCGGTTGCGGCTGTATGGTCATCGTATTGATCGTAGCCCTTACCGTTGCAGTTCCCGGTATTCCGCTGTTCTTGCTTTCCATTGTGGGAGCCGTTCAGACGATCTTCCCTCCGAAGTATCCGCCCGTCGCTCCCCCGCCCTTTACGCCTCCCTTTGGCGGAAACGGCTATTCCGATCCCGGCTCCGACGGTGACGATCCCGATGATCAAGGAGGAACTTCCCAATGAAAAAACTGCTTTCTCGCTTAAAGGATCAGAACAATCTCCGCCTGGTGATTTTAGGCGTGCTTGCCGCGATCCATCTGTTTATTTTGAAATCGCTGATCTCGGCTGACTTGTTTTCTCCTACTACCGCCACGATCCTGGTTTTGGTGCTGTACGTAGCATTGGCGTTTTTAGCGATGATGATCCTGCGCATGATCTATTTCAAGCACTACGAAATGGATCTGGAAAAGCATTACAGTACCGACGTCAGTTCCGGACTGTACAATAACATCGTCGCACCGATCGTCGCCTGTGACGAGGACGGTAATATCCAATGGGGGAACAAAGCCTTCCGTGCGATGCTCAAAGAAGCGGAACTAACCACCAAGCGCCTTCCTGCCTTGACCGGCGTGAATATGGAAATGCTCCTCTCTACTTTGGAGAGCGGAGAAGAATTCAAATGCTCGGTGGGCAAACGCGTCTATCAGATCAAGGGGCATATTTCTTCGCCTTCGACAGCAAATCTGTTCGTTACCGTCTGGTACGATATTACCGAGCTGGAAGAGACGAAAGCGGCTCAGCTGGAAAACGAGACGCTGGTTGCGTACATCGTTATCGACAACTTGGAAGAGCTGATCCAGCTGGAACAAGAGAACGTCAACTCTGCCGCAGCACAGGTTGAGCTGGTACTGCGGGATTTTGCCGACAGCTATAACGGGATTCTCAAGAGCTACGAACGTGACAAATACGTTTTTCTCTACAAGGCGCATCATCTGCAATCCCTGATCGAAAACAAGTTTGAGATCCTTGAAAAAGTTCGCTCCGTGCGCGTGGGTGCCAACTATTTCCCCGTAACTATTTCGGTGGGCACCTCTACGATCGGCGAGACGCTCAGCGAAAAGGAAAAGAGCGCTCAATCCGCACTGGAAATGGCACTTGCTCGCGGCGGCGACCAAGCGGTCGTCAAGACCGATAAGGGCGTCAACATCTTCGGCGGCATCACCAAGACCGTGCAGAAGCGTACCACTATTAAATCCCGTACCGTTGCACAGGCATTGGCTTCGCTGGTCACCGGCAGCCGCAACGTACTGATCATGGGGCACCGAAATCCCGATTACGACTCCATCGGCTCCTGTGTAGGCGCGGCAAAATTCTGTATGTTATGCGGTGTTAAATGCAATATTATTGTAGACCGCAAAGATCCCAATTTGGCAAAATGTTTTGATTTGTTATCCGACCTCCCCGCCTACGACGATATATTTGTTGATGCGGAATCCGGTCAGAATCTGATCAACTCCAAAACGCTTCTGATCATTACCGACGTCAATAACCCCAAGCAGTTCGAGGCACCGCACATCGCGGAAAACGTACACCGCATAGTCTACATCGATCATCACCGGATGACGGGCGAGTTTGAGATTCCCCCTGCACTTTACTACATTGAACCCTCTGCTTCATCTGCCTCCGAACTGATTTCCGAGATTCTAGAGCAGGCTGCCCTCGGCTCTCTGAAGAAAGAAGAGGCAGAGCTGCTCTACGCGGGCATCATCCTTGATACCAAGCGTTTTTCCATCAACACCGGCGTGCGTACCTTTACCGCCGCACTCTATCTGCGCGGCGAAGGCGCCGATCCGATCGAAGTGCAGGAGCTGTTCCGCACCGATCTCACCGATATGGAACGGGAAGCGCGCTTTCAGATCAATATCGCCCGCTACCGCAAGTATATCGCCATTGCGGTCAATCCCTACCAGGATAACATTGCCGCCGACCGTATCATTGCGGCGAAGGTGGCAGATAAGCTGTTGACTGCCGAAAACGTGCTGGCATCCTTCGCTCTCTGCGAGATCGACGGTGCTATCCGTATCTCCGCCCGCTCCACGGGTACCATCAACGTACAGATCATTCTGGAGCGCCTCAACGGCGGCGGTCACTACGACGCGGCAGCCACCCAAATGCCGGGCACCTCTATGGAGGCTGCTCTCCTTCAACTCAAAGAATCCATCGACCAATTCTTGGATGTCGATTCCAAATCTACCGAAAGGAACTAAATCAATATGAAAGTTATTCTCACTCAAGACGTTAAAGGTCAGGGCAAAAAGGGACAGGTCGTCAATGTCTCTGACGGATACGCCCGCAACTTCCTCTTTCCTAAGGGACTTGCTACCGAAGCAAGCGCATCGACGATGAACGATCTCAAAAATAAAGAGGCCGCAAAGCAATACAAATTGGCTACCGAAAAAGCCGCCGCGCAGGAGCTTGCCGCAAAGCTCGGAGAGATCACCGTAGAGATCAAGGTCGCCTGCGGTTCCGACGGCAGGCTGTACGGCTCCGTTACCTCCAAGGAGATCGCCGAAAAGCTGCAGGAGGACTACGGCATCTCCATCGACAAGCGCAAGATCGTGTTGGATCGTCCCATTAAAGAGTACGGCACCAGCCAGCTGGAGGTCAAGCTCTATCCCGAGGTCGTGGGAAAACTCAAGGTCACCGTAAAGGAATAAGCTGTTATGGCGATTGAAAACAATCAGCGAAAGCTTCCCTTTTCGCTGGAAGCGGAACAGTCCGTGCTTGGATCTATTTTGGTAGATCCGCAAAAAATCAGCGAGATCGCCGCGCAGATCTCGGTAGAGGATTTTTATCTGGAGGAGCATCAGGAGATCTTCTCTGCCATGCAGAAGCTGTTTTTGCAGTCCAAGGAGATCGACCCCGTCCTGTTGATGGACGCGCTGGTACAGGAAGGCGTCTACGATCTGACAGAGTCCAAATCCTACATCCGCACCATCGCCGAGATCGTTCCCTCCTCCGAAAACATCAAGGACTACGCCGAGATCGTTCGCAACAAAGCGCTTCTGCGGCGGCTGATCTCGGTCTGCGGTGAGATCACCGAGGACGCTTACGCCGAGCAGGATGACGCATCCAATATCATCAACGGCGCGGAGAGCAAGGTCTTCGCCATTGCGCAAAACAAAGAGCAGAAGGACTTTGAGCATATCCGCGACGTCCTTTTGGAGACCCACCGTCAGATCCACGACATAGCGCAGAATCCCGACGAAGCTAAGGGCGTTTCCACCGGTTTTTCCGCCATCGACAATCTGCTGATCGGTCTGGGTAAGAGCGACCTAGTGTTGGTAGGTGCACGTCCCGGTATGGGTAAGACCTCCTTCTGTCTGAATCTTGCCACCAATATCGCGCATAAGACGCAGAAAGCGGTCTGTATCTTCTCCTTGGAAATGTCTTCCACCCAACTGGTCTCCCGTATGCTCTCCAGCGAAGCGCTGATCGAGAGCGGCGTTCTACGCAGCGGAAAACTGACCCCCGAGGACTGGAACAAGCTGGCGCACGCATCCTCCTATTTAGCGGAATGCGATATTTACATCGACGATACCACCGGCATCACCGTGACTGGTATGAAGGCAAAGCTTCGCCGTGTGAAAAATCTCGGACTTGTGGTCATCGACTACTTGGGGCTTATGCAGTCCGATCGACGGATCGAAAACCGCGTCAACGAGGTGGCAGAGATCTCCCGTAATCTGAAGGTATTGGCGAAAGAGCTGAACGTGCCGGTCATCTGCTGTGCACAGCTGTCCCGTGGTCCCGAATCCCGTACCGACAAGCGCCCTATGCTGTCCGACCTGCGTGACTCCGGTGCCATCGAGCAGGACGCCGACATCGTTCTCTTCCTCTATCGAGACGAGTATTATAAGGAAGATCCCGACAAACAGAACACCGCCGAGGTCATCGTTGCCAAGAACCGCCACGGCTCTACCGGCAAGGTCGAGGTGGGCTGGTTCGGTCAATATACCAAATTTACCACGCTGGAGACCGAGCGCGGAGGCGAGGAATGATCCCTTCTCCCTCGCGTGTCGATCGGGCATTCTGCGCGTTTATGGACGCGCATCCGAGGCGTGGCCTTCTCGTCGCACTGTCGGGCGGTGCGGACTCGGTGGTACTGCTTCATCTTGCATCCCGTTACAGAGAGTTACTTGGCTACCGTTTGGAAGCACTGCACGTCCATCACGGCATTCGCGGAGCGGAAGCCGATCGGGATCGGGCGTTTTGCCGCTCGCTCTGTGAACGCCTGCAGATCCCTCTGACGGTAGTCGAGTACGATATACCTGCTCTCGCCTCCGCCGAAAAAGCGGGGCTGGAGGAAACCGCCCGAAAATACCGTTATCTTGCACTGAAAGAGTGCGCTGACGCCCGTGATCTGGATGGCATTGTCACGGCGCATACTGCCACTGATAATACGGAAACGGTGCTACTGCAGCTAACACGCGGCACCGCTTCCCTTCACGGCATCCCGCCGATGCGGGATGCTTATCTCCGTCCGCTCCTGTCGGTGACGCGGGAGGAGATTCTATCCTATTTGAATGAATACGGTCTTCCCCACGTGGAGGACAGCTCTAACGCCTCTGACGAGTATAGTCGGAATCTGATCCGTCATCAGGTACTTCCCGTTTTGCGGCAGCTCAACCCCCGTGCAGAGGATGCCTTTGGCAGAGCGGTCGCCCACGCAAAGGAGGATGACGACTATCTGCAGTCGCTTGCACTGCCTGCCGCCGAGCGGGGAGACGTTCGGGAACTTGCATCCCTTCCCTCGCCGCTACGCTCCCGTGCGCTGATCGCCCGATGCAAGCGATTGGGGATCGGCGGACTGTCCGAGGTTCACGTAGACACACTGGAGCGCTTATGTGCAGACGCAGTCCCCCACGCCTCCTTATCTTTGCCCGGCGGCGCGGTAGCGATAGAGGACGGTCTGTTGGTACGAAAGTCCCACCTGTCTAACGTCGGTGACTGGGAAGTAGAGTTACACCCGGGTGAAAATCTGCTCCCGGACGGTTCGATCCTTTGTTGGATCGGTGAAAACGAGGCGAATGTCGAAAAATACATCGCTCATCAACAAAATATTTACAAATTATTGATAAACGCGACTTTGAATTTTGCTACAATAGAAGGAACGATGGTCGCGCGCGCCAGGCGAGCCGGCGGTCGCATTCTGTCGGGCGGGATGCACCGCAGCGTAAAAAAACTCTTCTGCGACCGACACGTACCGATCAGCGAAAGACCGTACTCCCCTCTCGTATGTGACGATAACGGGATCTTGTGGATTCCCACTATCGGTTGTTATCGGGACGGAGCACAAGGAAACGGCCGATCCGAGATCTGTCTGGTCTGGTGCAAAAACGGCTGATCGCGTTCTGACGGAGCGCGTCGATATAATCCTGAAATCGCAGGCATTCCCAGGCGGCACCGCCTCGTGCCAACGGGATTCTGCCGCGTATTTCCATTACGCACAATATCTTTTGGAGGAAATTTATGAAGGGTCTAAAAAACCTACTGTTCTACGCTGTTCTCCTGATCGGAGCAATCTTCTTGCTCTATATGTTCACGGGAAACGGCGGCGAGGAATTGCAATACTCACAGCTTGTGGATTATTTCCGCAACATTGGTACCGATAAGGAAGCCATCAAGGAGTTCCAGTTGGAAAGCGATAACACGCTGACCTTCGTCACTACCGCAAATAAGAAATATTCCTATATCATACAGGATCGCGATATATTCCTGGAGGACTGCTACAGTTACGTAGTCGATTACAACGAGCGCGCCAACGAGGATGCCGAAGATGATATCCAGCCGATGACCTACGATATCGTGGAGCCTACGGTCATTCCTTGGTGGGTCAGCATCCTGCCCTACGTTGCCATCGGCGGCATCCTGATCTTCGTCTTTATCTACGCGATGCGTGAAGCCGGCGGCGGCAAGGGAAGCAAGATCAACAGCTTCGGCAAGTCCAGAGCCAAGATCAACACCCCCGATGCCAAGAATAAGGTACTGTTCTCCGACG
>JAFTOC010000020.1 GCA_017451585.1 Clostridia bacterium | reverse complement strand
TGCAGGAGTGCCTATGACGTCCGCCTTCACGCTTCCTCCCCGAGAGCAGGTCTGTTGCTTCACCGGGCATCGGGACATGACCTACTCCGCTATGCAGGAGGTTCTGCCGCGACTCACGGAAGCGGTCACCGATCTGCTGAACGCCGGCGTTTCCACCTTCATCGTAGGAGGCGCGCGAGGCTTTGATACGCTGGTTGCCATCCAACTCATCAACCTGCGGCGTCATCTCTATCCCAAACTGCGGTTGGTGTTGGCACGCCCCTGTCCCGGGCAGGCAGACCGTTGGCCTGCCGCCGAGCAGACACTGTACGAAACAGTCCGTCGGGAGGCGGATTTGGACGTCCTTCTTGCCGACCATTATTATAATGGCTGTATGCAAAAGCGAAATGCGTTTATGGTGGAGCACAGCGGTCATCTGCTGGCATACGTCACCCGCACCTCGGGCGGCTCTTATCAAACGCTAACGATGGCGCGCAGACAAGGCATCTCCATCCAAAATCTTGCCGAGAGCGGTATCTCACTGACCTTCCCCGAACAGCAGGGACTGTTCGATGGGATCTGAATATACTATGGAACAGGAACTGATCTGGCTTCGGGAGAAATATCCCGACGAGGCGGATTTTTCGTCCGCTCTTGCCCGCTATCGGGCAGGCGAACCGCTGGCGTATCTGCTGGGAGAGCAATATTTTTGGCGTTACCGTTTCACCGTCACTCCCGACGTACTGATCCCCCGCCCCGATACCGAGCGGCTGGTGGAGGCAGCGCTCTCTGTCCTGCCGCCAAACGGCAGATTCGCCGATCTTTGCACCGGCAGCGGTGCTATCGTTCTGTCCATCGCCGCCGACCGTCCCGATTTGACTGCCGACGCATTGGATATCTCCGAGGCAGTACTGGCGGTCGCCCGAACCAATCAAAACGATCTGAACGTGGGGGAGCGAGTACGCTTTTGGCGTGCCGATCTCTTTACCGAAGATCCGTTGGTGGGCCTGTACGACGCGATCCTCTCCAATCCTCCTTACATTCCTGCGGCGGACATCGCCCGGTTCCCCTCTCTCGCCTACGAACCGCAGATCGCGCTGGACGGCGGTGAGGACGGGATGGATTTTTACCGCGCGATCCTCACTCGCTTTGCCCATCACCTGAAGGAGGGCGGATGCTTTCTCTTCGAGATCGGCTACGATCAAGGGGAGCAGATCCGCGCCCTTGCCGAAGCCAACGGTTACGCTTGCACCGTCACCAAAGACTACGGCGGCAACGACCGCGTTGCCAAATTGACGAAACTTACTTAGAACGAAGGATGTGATCCCACTGAAAGGTCGGCCCCTCTTAAAAGAAGTCATCAAGTACCATTGGTGCGACGTTTTACTGGACTTCTTCTATACCCGTGAATACTCTACTCTCCCGGTCAACGATATCTGGCAGGACATCGCTAAGCGTTGGACCTTTGGTTGGGGACTCTCCGCCGGACTTGCGATCAATACCTTGCTCTTCCTGCTTGTTTTCCTTCGCCTCTTTACCGGCTGGTGGCTGTTACTCCCGCTGATCTTCTGTCTGCTCTCCAGTTTCGTGATCTCCTCCGCCTGCTCCTGTACTTATCTTTATTTCCGCTTGCGGAAATATTACCGCCAAAAGGAAGCCGCCGAGGCAGATCCCGACGGCATCGGGCGCATTGACATTAACTGATTACCTATTTCGGAAAGGAAACACTATGTTGAATCTTTGTTGTCTCTTCGGCGGCGAGTCCACCGAGTACGAGGTCTCTCTCAGAAGCGTAACCTCGGTGATTGAAAACGCCGACCCCGCCAAATATATCCTCACCACCGTGGGTATCACCCGCGACGGTAAATGGTACCTCTACGACGGTCCCATTGCCGCTATCGCCCGTGACGAGTGGTGGAAGGATCCCGCTCACATCCATCCTGCGATGATCTCCCCCTCCAAGGGCGACCGCTGTCTCTTGGTGCTGGACGGAACCACCTATCGGAAGATCCCGCTGGACGTGGTCTTCCCGGTCATGCACGGTGCCCATTGCGAGGACGGCACCCTGCAGGGTCTGCTGGAGCTTTCAGGCATCCCCTTCGTGGGTCCCGATTGCCGTTCTTCCGCCGTCTGTATGGATAAGTTCTCCACCAAAGCGGTGCTGAACAACTTCATGATCCCACAAGCAAAGGTAGAATTCGTCACCCGCCGCGAGCTGGCGGAGGATTTCGACGCAGTAGCCGCCCGCGTAGCGGCGCTTGGCTATCCCGTATTCGTAAAGCCCTCCGCAACCGGCTCCTCCATCGGCGTCAGCAAGGTGCGCACCCCCGACGCCCTGCGCGCCGCCATCGAGAACGCCGCCAAGTTTGACGACGTGGTGCTAGTGGAAGAATTTATCGACGGCAGAGAGATCGAGGTTGCCGTGATGGGCAACGCCGATCCCATCGCGTCGGTCTGCGGTGAGATCGACCCCGGCAGCGACTTCTACGACTACGAGACCAAGTACGTCAGCGACACCGCTTCCTATTACATCCCCGCCCGCCTGTCTGACGAGGCGTCGGACGCTATCCGCAAGACCGCCTGCGAGATCTACCGAAGACTGGGCTGCAAAGGTCTGTCTCGGGTAGACTTTTTCTACACCGCCGAGGGCAGATATATCTTCAACGAGATCAACACCCTGCCCGGCTTTACCTCCATCAGTATGTACCCCAAGCTGTTCATGGCCGGCGGACTTACCTACGCAGAGGTGATCGACCGTCTGGTCGAGTACGCTCTCGCTGAATAACCGAATCATAAAGTTTCGGAGTTTTTCCGATCATACCCCCCATCGGCAGAGTTTTTCCGTTTCTGCCGACTCATCGAAAGGATGTGACTTTTATGTCGCACGAACCCGCAAAGCTCCGCACGCGTCAGCGCGTCGCGCTGATGAGCAGTCTCCTGTTGCTGTGCGTGCTCACCGCTGTTCAACTTTATTTCTATCTGACCGGCTACGAATTTGATAACGATCTGTACGTTCACGGCTCACTTCCCACCGTCACCGCCGTTCTGTGGATCTGTGCCGCCGCAGGCGCGATTCTTCTAAACTGCCCTCTGCCCGGCAAGGTCACCTGCTCCGAGCTGAAGATCCGCCCGAGCGTCACCACCGACACAGCCTCCCTGCTCTGCGCCGCCGCGCTGGCAGGCTCGCTCCTGCTTCCTATCCTCCTGAAAAACGGCGGCTCCGATATGCTGGGCAATCTGCTGGCATCCGATTCAGATGCCGACAGCACCGCCCGTTTGATGCTGATCGCCTCTATGGTTTTGGCGATCCCCGCCGCGCTCCACTTTATCCTGCAATTTGCCCACCACAAGAGTTATCCCCAAACTGCCTGTGCGCTCCTGCTTTGGGCGGCGTTCTCTGCGCTTCGGATCTATTTTGATATGCGTTATCTGCTGATGTCCCCCCGTCGGATCATGCACCTGGTAGCGCTGATCGCGGTCATGCTGTTTCTGATCGCCGAGCTTCGGCAGGCACGCGGCGTGGTAACTCATCGTTTCTACGCCATCGCCGCATCGCTGATGATCATTTTGGCAGGTTGCGACGCACTCTCAAACCTGATCCTTGCCGCCATGGGCTGGATCGCACTCGGTTCGGAGATCTGCACTTATATTTTCCTGCTTGCCATCGCATTGTACGCAGGCGCCCGCCTTGCCGCGCTCTGCACCGACGCTAAGTCCAAACCGATCCCCGCCGCAGACGCTCCGATCGCGCAATCTCCCGCCCCCTCTGACGCAGTTGAAACGCAGACCGACGGTACGGATCTCCCCTCCGAGGGCGAGGAGGAGCAATGAGCTGTTACGAAATGCTCGCTCCCTTCTACGATCGGCTGAACACCGAGGTGGATTACTCCCTTTGGAGCGACTACTTCATCCGCGCTATGCAGGATCACGGCATTGCTCCCGGGGAGCTGGTGCTGGATCTGGGATGCGGAACCGGCAATCTGACGCTCCCTCTCCTGCAAGCGGGCTACGATATGATCGGCGTAGACGTCTCCCCCGAGATGCTGTCCGCCGCACGGGACAAGTGTGCGGACGAGGGCTACTTCCCGCTTCTGCTCTGTCAGGATATGACCGAATTTGAGCTGTACGGCACGGTGAGGGCGGCGCTCTGCTGTCTGGACAGCTTCAACTATCTCACCGAGGACGGTGAGCTGGAACAGACCTTCCGACTACTTCACAACTACATCGAGCCGGGCGGTCTGCTGTTTTTCGACGTGAATACCCCTCGCAAATTCGAGGAAGTGTACGGTGATTATAGCTATATTCTGGAGGACGAAGGCGTATTTTGCGGCTGGGAGAACGATTTCGATCCCGAGTCGCAGCTTTGCACCTTTCGCCTGACCTTTTTCGAAAAGCAGAAGAACGGTCTTTGGCGCCGCACCGACGAGGAGCAGACCGAGCGGTGCTACTCTACCGATTTCATCCGCTCTGCTCTGCAGGATTGCGGATTCGAAGTGCTGTCCCATCTGGGCGATTTTTCGGGAAAGCCCGCAGACGAGCGCGATCATCGACACTATTATCTTTGCAAAAGAGTGTGAATCGTGGGGCGCTGCCCCACACCCCGCCAAAGAACCTTCTTGTAAGAAGGTTCTTTGGAATCTCCAAGAACTTTTGAAAAGCCCCGCAAATGCTTGCGGGGCTGAATTGTTCAGAGAGAAACGGGCGGATATGTGGCAGTTGCTTTGCAACTGCGCCGCCCCTACTGATGAAGATTGCCCCTACCCCCAACAACGCCGACGAGTAGGCTGACACATAATAATGATGATATCAAACCCGCAGGTTGACAGCCTGCGGGTTTGATGTTATAATGAGGTGGGTGATGAATATGGGAGAGTTAGCAAAGAGAAAACATCCTCGATTAGATCATTATGATTACAGTTCTGCAGGCGCATATTTTGTTACTATCTGTACGCAAAATCGTCGCTGTTTGTTATCTCACGTCGTAGGGCGGGGGCTTGCTCCCGCCGCTTTGGAACTAACGGAATACGGTAAAATAGCGGAAGAACAGTTATTGTT
>JAFTOC010000019.1 GCA_017451585.1 Clostridia bacterium | reverse complement strand
CTTTATTTCACTTTTTCCGTTGGGTTCGAGGCGTAGTGACGAGCTGTTGCGGCTTTGCCGCGACAGGTGCAAACTTCCCGCAGGGAAGTTTGCGACGAGAGCCGCTTGTGGCTCGAAGTAATGCTGAGTTCGAGCCCAGCACGGGGAGCCAAAAAAAGACGGTTACGAAAGTAACCGTCTTTTTTGAACGATGTGTTCCGCTTTTGCGGAACGTGACGTACCCTTCGGGCGTGATGTTTCTTTCGGAAGTGATGTACGCTTCGCGTGTGTAGCGGAACACATCACTTCACTTTGCGGAGCAACCGCAAAACATCACTGTGCGTAAGCACAGCATCACATCGGCAAAGCCAATACTTCACTAAAACAAGGTTTTTTAGCGGTTTGCATTTTTGTGGAGTGAGCCCAGACAGGGGGAGCCCAAGTAATGGCTGAGTCATAGCATTAACAGATTTTGGACATTATTTGTAATTATATCAAAAAAACTAAGTCAAATCAACTGATTGACCTTGGTTTTTTATTGCTTTTATATAGAGAAAATCAAAAATTTCAATTTGACTCAGCCTCTTTTTAGCTTATGCATTTTATAGAAGGCTTATTAAGCCAGCCACCTATAAACTCACCCAAACACCTCCGCCGCGGCGACCACTCTCAGCAGATCGGGCTCGATTTTATCTCTGCCGTAGGCGTCGAAGAAGCGGTCGCGATAGGCGTCGGTCTTCAGATTGAAGAACAGGCTCCAGGCGCCCCAAAACAGGTCGATGTGGCGGTCGCCCACGCCGCCGTTGCCCAGATCAATGAAGCCGGAGAAGCGCCACCCGTCCAGCATGACGTTGGGCAGGCAGTAGTCCCCGTGGAGCAGGGTATCGGTGCGGAGCAGATGACCGTCGCGGCGCACCACGCCGATGGCATCCTCTGCCGAGGCGTAGCCCCAATTGTCGGGAAAGAGGGAGGCGTCGTATTTGCCCATGCGGTAGCCCTCCTCGGCGGACGTCAAATAGTCCGCCGTGCGGTCGGGGACGGGACAGCCGTCATACGGCGTCTCGTGGAGAGCGCGGAGCAGATTTGCCGTCAGATCGCACAGCCGCTTTGGCTCGGCGAGATAGTCTGCGTGAGTGCAATCCTCGCCTGCCACGCGGCGGGTCAGTAGCCAATCTTTTTCGTCGGACAGGTAGCACAGCACCTCGGTGCCAAGCCTTTTTTCGTGGAAGAAACGGGTCAGCTCTGCCTCCCGCTTCAGCGCTCCGACAGCGGCGGATTTTAGGTAATAGTCATCGTCCCGTTCGACGTAGATCACCTCTGCCGCGGCGGAAGAGCTGCTGTCGTAGAGCGACGCGCCCTCCATCAACGGGCGAAGCGCGGCAGGAAAGCGGGCAAGATCGGGGCGGATCAGTGTGCGTTTCATAAAATACCTCTTTCCTCAGACTCCCATTAGGAAGAATCCGTAGTATTCGGTCGAAGCCTTTTCCAGCCACGGGATCAGCATTTCCCATTCGAGGGGACGGTCTGCACGGATCTGCTCCAGCATCTCCGCAGTCTGCTCTTTAGTATAGTAATTGGGAGCAAAATAGCAAAACTCGTGAGAGCCGTTCGGCGCGTTGGTCTCCCGCAAGTAGGGGAGGTAGTGGCGCATGAAGACGTCTTGATGATCGATGTGCACGCACAGCGAATCGGGAAGCCAATGCTGATGGTAGTCCTGTGCCGCCTTTTGGACAGGGCGATCTTTTTTGTAGAACTGAAACTCAAAATACCCCGATCCGCGTCGCTCCGTGCAGGGAATAAACAACTTGTCGTGTGTCTTTTGCATGATCTACCTCAATTCACCAGCCTTGCCAGCGGTGCTGAGATCTCGTCGGGGAGGATGGCGAGGGTCATCTCCTCCTGATCCTGCTCGGTAGTAGTGGATTTCAGATGAATGTACGCCTTCCCCTCGATCACCGTGAACCAGTAGTCAAAGACCACGACGCCGTCGCTACTCTGTGCCCACAGCTCTACGGTGTCGTAGCCGTCCTCGGCGATGGCGGTGGTGGTCTCCAGCTTGGAGACGTCCAGCTTCAAATAAGCGCGGATCGCCGTCACCACACCGTCGGAGAGCGCGACCTTCCCGGGATCGCCGTTCTCGTCCGTCTGCCCGTAGTCCAGCAGATACCAAGCCTCCGGATCGGCGCGATAAAACTCCACGATTTCGGCAACCTGATCGGCAGGCGCGAACAGGCGATCCAGTCCGTTCCAGACGAGGTCGAAGCCGTAGCTGTTTTCGATGGCAAAGTAGTTGCCCGAGAGATAGCCGTTCAAGAAGCCGTCGGGCTTGTAGGAAAAGACGGCGGTCATTCTCTCCTTGCAGACGTCGGGGTCGCACTCCAGCGGCAGGACTTCGTAAACTACGCCGTCGGCGGTAAACCGCTCGTCCTGATATCCGCTCTCCTCGATAAAGATGTCGGTATGCACGTACTCGGACGGCGGTGCGGCGTGAATGTAGACCAAATAGCCGCCGTAGCACAGTGCGCCCAGCGACAGCAGTCCGCAAAGGATGGCAAAGACGGCAAAATACCGCAGGGCGGGAGGCGTCTGCGTGCTCGGTAGGGCAGGCTTGTCCTTGCGGCGCAGCTCCTTCAGCCGCTGCCGCTCGGCTTTGGCTTCATTGACGCGGCGGCGCAGTACGCGCACCCGCCAAAAGGCAAGGGCGGCGCCGATCAGTAATACGATCCCTGCCGCAAACAGCAGGATCAGTTTGGTGGTGAGGGTCATAGGGGTACTCCTTTTTTCGATATGTTAACCATTACTGCTGTAAAACCCAAATTCGAGTTTTTCTTAAAAACAACATTTGTCCCGTGTAATAAGTGATGATTTGACGCTTCGCGTCATGAATTGATGCCATTTGCTGCGCAAATAGGCATCATGATTTCTGGCAAAGTTGCTTCGCAACTTTTTGCTCCATGAATTGACGCTATGCGTCATTGGAATGGAGGAATTGCGCGTCCGACCTTATGCCCCGCAGGGCAATTCATGACCGAAGGTCAATTCATGCCATCGGCAATTCATTGTGTCGTGTGAGACAAACGACACTTTCAACGTGGGTCAAGACTCCAAAAGGTATATTTTTTAACCCAAATTTGACACGTATTCCTCCTCTTTAATTGAGAATCTATTGAAATATTTTACGTCATCTAATTCGTATACACCGGTATCATTCGCATGAAAACATACATAAACAATGTTTAGCGTTTCCGAATTATAAACAATTTTCTCGATATCTGCCCACCCTACGTTTTCTGTACCGTCATTTTCCCCATGATAAATATCATAGGAATCTTGAAAGACGATTTCTACATAGCCATCACAATAATATGCTTCTTTTTCATAGGCATAGTTGGGGTGTGACTTTACTTCAGTAATCAGTTCTTCAAATTGATTTTCGGTTATTACCGTTATGTCCACAAATATCTCATAGCAGGTATCCATATATGCAAGTAGCGTGTATGAGTAACTATTTACTTGGTAATCGTCAATCGATACAGGTAAAAAAGATGGGGGTCCAAATAAGATTCCCACTCTCCGTATTTTTCCGGATCATCTATGTGCTTGCTTCCAAACTGCATATCGCAACCTGTGAGCAATATCCCTATTATAATCAACGCTATGAAACAAAAACTCTTCTTTGCCAAGTTCATACCTTATCCTTTCTTGTCAGACAAACTAAACTTTCAACATGCTCGGTAAACGGGAACAGATCCACGGGCTGGATCTTCTTCACCTTATACCCGCCCCGCGTGAGCGTGCCCAGATCCCGTGAGAGCGTTTCCGGATTGCAGGACACATACACTACCCGCTTCGGTGCCAAAGTGAGGAGACTTTGCAGAAACTCTCTGCTGCATCCTGCTCGGGGCGGATCGGTGACTACCACGTCGGCGCTCTCGCCCTTTGCGGCAAGCTCTCGCATGAACTCTCCCGCGTCGGCGGCGTAGAATTGGGCGGTCCCGATGCCGTTTCGACGGGCGTTGTCGCGGGCATCCTGCACCGCGTCGCGGTTGACCTCCACGCCGATGACCTCTTTGGCACCCACCACACCGGGGCGGTTTGCCATAGAAAGCCCGATGGTGCCGGTGCCGCAGTAGGCGTCGATGAGCCGTTCTTTTCCGGTGAGGCGGGCGTACTCCCGTGCCGTGCGATAGAGGATCTCGGTCTGCACCGGATTGACCTGATAAAACGACCGAGGGCTGATGCGAAACTCCAGCCCGCACAGGGTGTCGGTGATATGACCCTCCCCGAACAGCGTCTTGCTCTCGCTTCCGAGAAAGAGTGGCGTATTGGTGGGATTGATATTCCACACGATTGTGGAAATCTCAGGATGGCGGCGGCAAAGCTCGTTTACGAAGGAGCGGCAGGAAGGGAAGTCTCCCGGCGCGGTGACGATCACCACCATCACCTGACCGCTTTGAAAGCCACGGCGAATGAGCACGTGGCGGAGGAAGCCTTTGCCGGTGGCAAGATCGTAGGGCTTTAGCTTAAAGGACGGCGCAAGGGCGCGGATGGTCTGCGCGATGCGGGTGGCGGCGGGGTCCTCCAGCATACAGCCGCCCTGCATGGACGCGGGAACCTCCACGATCCTGCGGGTAGCGGATTGATAGATGCCTGCGGCGAGCCGTCCGCTCTTCATGCAGAAGGCAGACTGGACTTTATTGCGGTAGTGGGTGGGATTTTCCATGGGGATAATCTCCTCCACGTGCCCGAAGCGGCCCAGCAGGCGGATCAGTTTGGCTTGTTTGAGATGCAGCTGCTCCTCGTAGGGCAGATTTTGCAGCTGACAGCCGCTGCATTTTTTGTAAAGGGGGCAAGGGGTGTGGGTCATGGGAATGATTCCTCTGCTTTATTTCTTTCTCTCCACTTCAGCTTTGGCGAAGCGGATGTCTACGGTGTAATCCCGCTCGTGAGCGGTTTCGAATACCTGAAAAGTCAGTTGCAGGCGGTATTTGCCGTCCTCTTCGGCAATCAATTCGTCGCCCAGCCACCACGCGCCGCTGAGGCGGTGCAGATCAAAATCGGGCGTGAGAATCTTGTAGTTGTAGAGCGAGATTTTTTGCACCTTTTGATCGTACATCGCGCCCGCAGCGTCAATGATAAGCTCCAAGCAGTTGTAGCAAGGAGGCTGCGTCTTCCAATCGGGCGGCAGTTCCAACGCGGCGGCGGAGAGAATTTTCGCGTCGTGAAGCCCCAAAGCCCAATACCAATCGGGGAAACTGTTAAAATACGCATCAAGCTCCCGGGCTCGTCTGTAAATTGCTCTTTTGTTCATATTGGAATCCTTTTATTGATCTCAAGCGTTGGATATTTCGTTACTGCTGTTGCTCCATTTGAGTCAGTTTGTGTTCTACCCTTCGACGGAGCCGGAGAACCGATGCTAAGATGCAGATATACGCTACCAGCAGAGCCAGCATGGCGGCACAGCAAAATCCCATGGCGATCATGCCAAAGTATGCAATCGGTTCGGCAACGATCTGATTGTAAAGGCATACTGCCATCAGAAGGTTCAGCGCCAGGATCACGAGGAACAGCACCGTGAACGCGGGATAGTGATAGAGTGCAAAATCACGGCGTAATGCTTTGCGATCGTAGGTGCAGGTAAAAGCCGTATCGACGATTTCTGCGGTAGTGTGACAGAGCAGAACGTCGGGGGCGGAGTACGAATTGCCTTCTTTACTATATTTCGGCTTCTGATACGCCACCAAGATCGGCGTGCTGTCTGCAGACTTGATCCGAAACGTCTTTTTGACCGCAAACGGATCGAAGGAGGTGAAAAAGCGGTGGATTTTAATACCGCCGTCGTTGTCTGCAAAATAGACGATTGTCAGAAGCAGACCGAGCAACGGGGAAAGTAACACGATCAGCAGGCGGGCAAAAAAGCGAGCGACGGGGTTTTGGGGTAAACCACCGGAAGGATTCAACTGACCGTGGGTGATCTCCACGGTTGTCTCGTTCGCTTCGGGCAATTCGAACGTTACGGTGGGACTCATGGCGGAGAGGGTCGCGCTTTGCTCGCAGACCGAAACCAACAGGGAGTCCTCGGATTTTTTGTTTTGCAGTTGAAAAGTGAGCGTCATAGCGTAATCCTCAATGTTGTTTTGCGTTAACAGGACGCACATACAGATAATCGTACGCCTTCTCCATGTTCGGCTCGTGAATGCAGAGCTTCAGCTCGTCTGCACCCAGGAGATAGCGTCCGATCTCCACGCCGCTTTGCAGACCGTCGGGCAGATACGTGCCGCACTTCGGGCGATAGGTGTCGGCGTGATAGTCGCCGCCACAGGTGAGAATCAGCCCGTTTTCGGTAGCAATCTCCACCATATCGGAAAAATCCGACTTGCCGTAGAGGGGATGGCAGTTTACCTCCACGCCGTCCAGATATTCGGCGGGCAGGAGATTTTTCACCTTGCGGTAGGGGTGAGCCTGTACCAGCGCACCGCCCGCCGCCTTGACGAGGCGGTGCAGCTCCTCCTGAGTCAGGTCAAATAGGGTGGGATTGTCCTCGATGAAGCGCTCGTCAATGCCGTAGAGCAGGAGGTGCGCGCCGTCGTGCCGCTCCATAGTGACCTCCGCGCCGAAAAAGACCTTACAGCCCACGCGGTCGCCGTGCGCCTTGGCAAGGCGGAATTCCTCGGTATAACGACGGGCGAAGGCAGCATAGTCGCCGTCGGTGACGTAGGATTTTTGATAATGGTTAGTCAGCACGATGCCGTCCAGCCCCGCATCCAGCGCGGCGCGGATCACGGCGTCGTAGGGGATCCGACAGCAATGGCTGATGCCGGAGGAATGAGCGTGAAGGTCAATGAGCATAGGGGGTACTCCTTTTGATAGACGGTGTGTAACTCATTATATCAAATATTGACGAAATTTTCAATGCCTTTGGGATAATTATAAATATAGGATGAGGGAATTTCGGTATACCGTTTTTATCAATTCACCCGAAGGTATTGACAAATTCGCATTTTTATGCTATAATTATATTAGACAAACTTGAATATGGAGGATAGGAAAATGTTACCACAGGATTTG
>JAFTOC010000018.1 GCA_017451585.1 Clostridia bacterium | reverse complement strand
TCGTCAGCGAATCCTACGAGCTGGCTCTGCGCCTGTTGAACGAGAACATCGACAAACTTCACTTCATCGCTGACTTCCTGGTTCGCTACGAGACCATGGACGAAGGTCAGTTCGACGTCGCCATGAACGGCAATCCCACCATGGAGGAGCTGGCAGAGATGGTTGACGCCCGCCGCCGCAAGAGTCAAGCGGAAAACGAGGAAAAGGCTCGTCTTGATCAGATCGAGGCTCAGCGCAAGACAGAGGAAGAAGCCAAGCGCGCCGAACAAGAACGTCAGCAAGCAGAAGCTGAGGATAAAAAGAAAGACGATGAACAAAAGCCGCCCCGCGACGGTATGTTCCCCGGATTCGACGATTGAATCAGCAATACAAAATAGACCTCACGGTATTTCGATGAGGTCTATTTATTTTATAAAGCACCGCGTAAGATTTCCCGTGCCCTTTCATTATCGTCGGTAACCAGCAGACAGACCCATTTTCCTTTCCGCCAGATCACCGATCCCGCCGCAGAACTGTCGGGATCATAAAATAAGTTTTCCCGTCCCGCAAGAAGCGTTTGACGCTGTCGCAGATGGGACTCAATTGCCTCTGCTTTGTCCGTATCCAACGCATGGTAGAGATGGATCTCGTAGATCCGATCGTCTTTGCAAAGGGCAACGGCATATTCATCGGACAGTTTGGACGGTAAATGCCCATTGTACAAAAGCGCACTTTCCTCCTCCGACAGATATCCCGTCTCCTCCGGCATCGCTCCGTCGAAATAGATCTCTACCGAAGGTACGTCTGCACCTGTCAGCAGTTTTGCCAGCAGATCGGTAGCGGTAGGCGCTCTGCCATGGCACCCACCCAAAAGCAACACCAGCAATCCAATGGCAAGTAATCGTTTCACCCGAACTCTCCCCTTTCCTCTTTTCTACCATCGATGCGAAAATCTGCGGAAATATGCAAAGTGTTCACAAATTTTCGTTGAAATCATGTGTCGGATATGCTATAATGATTTCAATTCGATTGATTCACATCAGCACATCTGCGTTATTGAGGAACTATGAAAAAAATACTTATTCGAGCGATTTTAGTCTGTGTCTGTTTGATCCCCACCTTGATGGCAATAATCATCTATAACAACGCGCATACCCCCTCCATTCAATCTTCGGAAGTTTCTGCGCTCACTTGGGAGGGTCCCGGCGGCAGCTCTCGCCAATTTTGGGTGAAGGAAGAAGACGGCAAAGACTTCATCTCTTTTCTCCTGAATCTGAACGGAAATGCAACTCCCATCGACGGGCTGCCCAAAGATACGGACACCGACAAAGGATATAAAGCTACCTTCGTTACCGCCGGTGTTCGTTCGGTCTATCGGTATTATTTTTCCACCGTTAGCCCCAGCAACAGTTACATGGTAGATTCTGAGAAAAACGTATACCGTATCAAAGCCGCAGACACCATTGATTTTTTGGACAGTGAGCATTCCGCAGATCTGTACCCTGCGTCCGCTGTTCCTACACTGACCGTAGTCGGTGAAACGCTCAATGCTTCTTCGGTCAATTGGACCTACTATACCTATAGCGGAACCGGACGCACGTTGACCCAACAGAATTCCGAGATTCCCACCTATACCGCCTCCTACGTCGGCATCACGCTTTCTGTCAGCCGCATTCCCGACAGTAGTCTGCTGGTGATCACCGACGATAGCAATCAGGTGCTCTATAAGGGCAGTCTTGCCGACTACAATGCCTCCACTTCTCTGAAAAAGCTGATCCGCAAGGACACACTTCTGCACTTTTCATTGGAGGCGGATTGGAAGGAGCAGGATGGCGCCAAATACAGCGGCAAAGCAAGCTTTGGCTTCGACGTGCAGACCGTCTTTGATCCCGCCGCAAACTTTTGGCTGGGAGAAACATCGGTAGAACTGGGAGAGTTCGTCGTTCTCTCCGGTGAGTTCGTGGAAGAGGTGTCCGATCTGTCCTTCGCGTCTTCGCCTGCCATCGGCTTTTCCCCCACCTTTGTCAGAGACGGCGAGCTGGTGCGCGCACTGATCCCTATTCCCCGCGATCTTGCTGCCGGTACCGGGCAATACACCTTTACCGTTACCTGTCAAGGAAAAGAATATCCCTTAACGCTGAACGTGACCGCGCCTACTCATTCGGAAGCGATCAAAACCTACAACTACAGCCAAAAAGTCAACACTGCCCTTCGTACCGAAGCCAATCTGGCAGAATTCCGCAGTTTGATAGCTTCTCTGCCCGCAACGTCTACTCTGTACGCCAACGATCGCTTCGTGCTGAATACCGGTGAGGGAACCCGTGCGAAATACGGTCAGATCATCCACAACACGGGTCGCGAAGCCGACCAATTCCGCTCCAACGGGCTTGCTTTCGTAGCTTATACGGATACTAAGATCACTCCCGCTGCCGGCGGAACAGTGGTCGCGGTCACCACAACCTCCTACGGCGGTAACACGGTAGTGGTCGATCACGGTTGGGGACTGTTCAGCGTTTACTATTGCCTGGGCTCATTCGGTGAAAAAGCGGTCGTTGGTACTTACGTCACCTCCGCCGATGTGATTGGCTACGGCGGTCGGGAAGGAAAAGGAGTCGGTTACACCGACGGCATCACCTGTTACTGCGAGACATGGATCGGTGGACAACCGGTCTCCTATTATCCTTTGGAAACCGAAGGAATAGTCATCGGAACCCCTAATTGATCCGAAAGGAAAGATCATGCGAAAAATACTTTCTCCCTGCAATACCCGAACGGAAAAGATTCTGCGCATCGGTTTTACCGTTGCCGGTGTGCTCTGCTTACTTTATTATTGTCTGGTAGGCTTCGTTGCCGGACTTCTCCACACCTCCATCCTGTTTATTTGGATCGTCGGCGGAGTGCTTTGTCTGGCGATTGCCTGCTTGGTTCCCAAGATCACTGCGTGGATCAAGAAAACGAAGCGGTGGGTGATCGCCCTGATCGCCGCGCCTCTGGCGCTCTGCTTGCTGCTTTTTACCGTCGGAGAGATCGCCATTCTGACGGGATTCGTGTCGGACGTACCGGATGAGGACGCAGATTATATCATCATTCTGGGAGCCAAAGTCAATCCCGGCAACAAGCCCAGCCTCACCTTACAAAAGCGGATCGATGCCGCCTATGACTATCTTACGGAGCATCCCCGCACCGTTGCCATCGCTTCCGGGGGACAAGGCGCAGACGAACCGATCAGCGAAGCGCGGTGCATTGCTGACGAGCTGATCCAAATGGGAATCGCTCCCGAACGCATTCTGTTAGAGGATCGCTCTACCGATACCGCCGAGAACATTCAGTATAGCCGTGAGCTGATTGATGACTCGCCCGAGGTCACGGTGCTGATAGTCTCCAATGATTTCCATTGCTTCCGCGCCGCCGCCATCGCGCGGCGTCATCTGGAAGCAGACGTGGGACACCTGTCCGCCGACAGTGTGTTCTTCCTGCTTCCTCATTATATGGTTCGGGAGTTTGCGGGATTGACGGTAGATTTTCTCAAAGGTAATCTGAAATTTGAATAATCAAAACGGACAAAGCCAAGTGCTTTGTCCGTTTTGATTGTATTTCGATTATTACAGTTCCCGTCTGCCGTCCAGTGCGCGGAAAAGGGTAACGGCGTCGGCGTATTCCAAATCGGCTCCTACGGGCACGCCATAGGCAAGGCGGGTGACCTTGATCTCCAGCGGCTTCAACAGCTTTTGCAGATAGAGCGCCGTCGCTTCCCCTTCCACCGTGGGATTGGTAGCAACGATGACCTCTTCGATCGCTTCGGTATGGAGTCTTGCCAGCAGGCTGTCGATTGCAAGCTGATCGGGACCAATGCCGTTCATAGGTGACAGCACGCCGCCGAGAACATGGTACCGTCCGCGATAGTCCCGCACTCGCTCCAGGCTCATCACCGCTCTGGCGTCCTCCACGACGCAGATAACGGGATCGCGGGAGGTATCCTGACAGACACTACAGATATCGCCCTCGCAGAGGTTATTGCAGATCTTGCATCTGCCTATTTTTGCTCGTGCGGACAGGATCGTCTCGGCAAAAGCACGCGCAGACTCGTCGCTCCAATCGATCAGAGAGAGCGCATAACGGCTTGCCGTTTTGCGCCCTACGCCGGGGAGCTTCGCAAACTGCTCGATCAGCTGTTCCAGCGGAAGGATGTAATCCGCCATCAGAACAGACCGGGCATATTCATCTGTCCGGTGATCTTTTCAATTTCGGCAGAGTTGGTAGCCTCAACCTTCTTGATAGCTTCGTTGACGCCTGCCACCAAAATGTCGGACAGAGTCTCGATATCGTCGGGATCAACGATCTCAGGGGAAATAGAGATGTTCAAAATCTCTTTCTTACCGTTGATGGTGACAGTGACGGCTCCGCCGCCTGCCTGCACTTCGTACTCCTTGGCATCCAGCTCTTCCTGCTTGGCTGTCATTTCTTCCTGCATCTTCTGTGCCTGACGGATCATGCCCTGCATATTGTTGGGACCGCCGCCGTATTCCTTGGGGATTCTCGCTTTCATGATAATTCTTCCTTTTCTGATTCTTTTGATTTAATTAAACAGATCGTCAAATGCGGATCTGGTAGGTGCATCGGGTTTGACCACTTCGATGATCACATCGGCAAATTCGTCGCCTTCGGAAGCGGCAATGGCGCGGAGCTTCCCAGCCGCCGATACGCTGTCCAGGAGGCGTTTGGCGAAGGAATCGGTCAGTTCCACGTGGAGACGCTTGGCGCCGTCTACGAAAACCTGTGCGCCTCTCAGGAAGGGGGCGCCGCCCTGATCAATCTTCTCGTATTGTGCCACCAGCTCGGTCCAGCCGTAGTAGGATTCCCGCACATCGGGATCGACCGAAGGTGCCGTTTGTTCCACTTTTGCGGGTACAGGCTGAGGCGCGGCTTGGGGGGCGGCTACCGTAGAAACGGACGTAGGCATTTGTGAAGTTGCGGGAGCTGCTTTGGGAATCGCACCGCCTGCGATCAGCAGGGTCAGCTTTTCCTCCAACGCGGCGATCCGCGCGGAAATGGCTTCGGGAGAGTCGCCGAACACGTCGGAGCAAAGCCGCAGGAGAGTCATTTCAGCGACCACGCGCTTGTCCTCTCCACGGTGCATGGACAGGAAGGCTTCCTCCAGCAGCTTCACGTGATACAGAAGCGTTTGATATTGGAAGGCCTTGGCGTTTTCGATGAGCTCCTGAAGCTCGGTGTCGCTGTAATCCAATACCTCGCCGGGGACTTGTCCGGATGATGCGGTGATCTTCAGTGCCTTCTGCACCATCATATCTCTGTAATAGGAGATCAGATCCGAGAAAAATACCGACAGATCGATGGAGGAGCGATACATTGCGGCAACCTGTGTCAACAGTTTAGCAAAATTCTTTGCCGCGATAGCAGCGACGGCTTCGGAAACCTGGGTTCTTCCGCACACGCCTGCGGCGGCGGAGACGCTTTCCGCATTTACCGTCTTCCCTTCACCGGCGCAAAGCTCCAAAAGGCTGATCGCATCACGCATACCGCCTTGGGCGAGACGCGCAATCAGTCGGGCGCCGTCGGGGGTCAGATCGATCCCCTCAGCCTCGGCAATGGCGGTGAGACGATCCATAATGTTTTGCAACGAGATCCGACGGAAGTCGAATCGCTGGCAACGGGACAGGATCGTAGCGGGGATCTCCTGCATCTCGGTGGTTGCCAAGATGAAGATAACACCCGCAGGCGGCTCTTCCAGCGTCTTCAGCAATGCGTTGAAGGCTCCTTCGGAGAGCATATGCACCTCGTCAATGATGTACACACGGGTTCCGTTCTGGGAGGGGGTGAAGATAACCTCTTCCCGGATGTCACGAATGTAGTCGACACCCGTATTGCTGGCGGCATCCATTTCCAGAACCTCTACCGAGCGTCCGCTGTCGATCTCCTCGCAGACCGGGCAGGCGTTACAGGGATTGCCGTTTACCGTGTTGGGGCAGTTTGCCGCTTTCGCTAAAATCTTAGCGCAGGTGGTCTTGCCGGTTCCGCGGGAACCGCAGAAGAGATACGCATGGCTCAACTTCTGATTAGCTACCTGCCACGTGAGAACGGAGGTAATATGCTCCTGACCGCAGACGTCCGAAAACGCCTTTGGCCGCCATTTGCGGTATAACGCCTGATGCACGAATATCCCTCCATTCTGAAATTGCATACAAAAGCAGGGTGCAAAATAAGACCATACACCTCGTAATCGAACTGAGTCACCTATGCGTGAAAGGCAATCTGCGCTCAAAACAGGCGAACCTGTGGCACATTGAACATACTCCTTAATGCTGCTTGGTCTCCCACCTGACATGGTTCGAAGTCATCAATTGCACAGGACCCATCTCTCAACACGTAAACTGCGGTGCAGACCATACATGATCAGCCCTCAAACGCGGAAACCACCCCTGCTGTAGCGGATTGCAGGTACAGGGCGCCGCTACTTCCCCGGCCGGTATGGTCTTATTTCACATCCTGCTGATGTTTTGATAAATTAATGCCGTTTTCACAGCTTTATTATTATAGCATACTTTCTCCCAATATGCAAGGGCTTTTCGAAAGTTCCTTGTGAACTTTTTGAAAAGATTTTTCCGAAATCCTCTCCGTACGGAGAGGACTTCGGAAACCCGTTATTTTGTGTTATTCATTTTCAAGTAAGCATTGATAAAACCGTCCAGATCGCCGTCCATGACCGCCTGGATGTTGCCGTCCTCGTAGCCGGTACGGGTGTCCTTTGCCAGCGTATAAGGCATGAAGACGTAGGAGCGGATCTGTGCGCCCCACTCGATGTTGGTCTTGACACCCTTGATGTCTTCGATCTTCTCCAGCTTTTCGCGCATCTTGATCTCCATCAGCTTGGACTTCAGCATCTTCATCGCGGTTTCCTTGTTTTGAAGCTGGGAGCGCTCGGTCTGACAGCCCACCACTATACCGGTGGGAATATGAACGATACGGATCGCCGAGTCGGTCTTATTGATGTGCTGACCGCCCGCACCGCTGGAACGGTGTGCGGTCACTTCGATCTCGTCGTCACGGATCTCGATGGTACCGTCGTCCTGGAACTCGGGCATAACCTCCACCGATGCGAAGGAGGTCTGGCGTCTGCCGGATGCGTCAAAGGGAGAGACGCGCACCAGACGGTGAACGCCGTTCTCGCTCTTGAGGTAGCCGTAGGCGTTGATGCCCTCGATCATAATGGTGGCACTCTTGATGCCCGCTTCTTCGCCGTCCAGCCAATCGAGGAGCTTTACGTTAAAGCCGTGACGCTCGCCCCAGCGGGTGTACATACGGTAGAGCATCTGCGCCCAGTCCTGCGCCTCGGTGCCGCCTGCACCGGGATGGAAGGAAACGATAGCGTTGAGCGAGTCGTACTCGCCGGTAAGCAGAGCGGCAAGACGCTCCTCTTCGGCAGTCTTTTCGACTTCATCGACCCCTGCAACTACTTCCTCGGTGAAGGATTCGTCGTTCTCTTCGATGGCAAGCTCTGCCAGAGACAGCGTGTCCTCCAGCAGATTGTTCAGCTTATTGTAACGCTCTACCTTGTCCTTGAGCTGCTTGAGCTCCTGCAGGATCTTACTGGAACGCTGCTGATCGCCCCAAAAGTTGGGATCGTAGGTTAGCTGCTCCAGCTCGTCGATCTTGGCAACGGCTTCTTCAATTCGCAGAGCCTGCGCCAACTCGGCAAGATCCTTGCGCATACCACGCAGCTTGATTTTGGCTTCTTCTAACTGTATAATCATGGAATAATCTCCGTTTCGTAGAATATGTATTGTCTCAAAAATTATCGGTGCGTCACAGGATCGCTGTGATAGGTGAGGATCTCCGCCCCGGGACAGCCGGTATTGACCATCTCGGAAAGCACGTCCAGCACGGGATTTTCTGTAAAGAAATGCCCCGCTTCGATCACCTGCATTCCCAGATCGGCTGCATCCACCATGCTGTTGTAGGAGATCGTGCCGGTCAGATAGACATCGGCTCCCGCTCGTATAGCGGGTTTCAGAAAATCCTTGCCGTCACCGCCAACCAGCGCGACGCGGCGCACTTCTCTGCCAAGCTCCACAGTCTGCAGAGCGGGAACGCCTAAGCGAGCTTTGACCAGCTTTGAGAAGGCTTCCATGGTAGTGACATCCACGGTTCCGATCCGCCCGATGGTAGGGGTTTCATCATCGCCGAAGGTCTGCACGTCGGAAAGTCCCAGTACTTCTGCCAACCGATCGTTGACGCCCTCCTCCACGATGTCGAGACGGGTGTGAAAGGAGAAGACCGAAATTCCGTTTTGCAGGCACTTCAGCACCTTGCGGGCGGTGAAATTGTCCTCAGTGATGGCAGATAGCGGACGGAAGATCATGGGATGATGGGAGACGATCAGATCGCATCCGTTGGCAACGGCGTAGTCCACGGCGGCTTCACTGACATCCAGCGTCAGCAAGATGCGCTTCACGGGCGCGGAAAGATCGGGAGAGCACATCAGCCCGTCGTTATCCCAAACGCAGGATAGAGAGGCAGGAATCGCCTCGTCAAAGATCCGATAAAGTTCTTTTACCGTCATGATTGGTTCCTTTCGTGCGCATCAAGGCGCTCTTGCAACTCGTCGACCAGCGCGTTCAGCCGGAGATCTTCCCTACCGGCTTTCGCAAGCCCGTTCACTTGCTTTTGTAGAGAAGCGATCTGGCGTCTCAGCCATTCACCGTAAAGCGGCTGATCGTGCCCGCAGCCTGCGTAACTGTCCGCATCCGTGGGTTCGTATGGCTTGCCACAGAAAGAAGCGCACAAAACGACGTACAGCTTCTCCTTCTCGGCGGCAAAACGCTCCTCCGTGACGGCAAACCCGTTTGCGGCAAGCCATAGGCGCAGTTCCCTTGCCGAGGTCATGGGCTGCAGGATCAGACGGATCGCGGGATCACGGACGAAGGGAGCCGCCTCTAAAATCGAAGCGATCAGTTCCCCGCCCATGCCGCAGATCAGGACGTCGGTAGGCGTAAAGGCTTCAATTCCCGCGAGTCCCGAAGTCAGGCGAAGGGCGATCCGATCACTCAGCCCGAACCGACGGACGTTCGCCTCGGCGCGGGAGAGCGGTCCCTCGTTGATATCCGAAGCAACAGCTCGGATCGCCGTACCTGCGGACACAAGATAGATCGGCAGGTAGGCGTGATCGGTGCCTACGTCGGCTACGACCGCGCCTTCGCGAACGAAGGAGGCGGCGGTCAGAAGCCGCGGCGTCATCTCGGAGCGCAAAGGCAGGCGAACCGTACGGTCCGCCTGTTCGTTATGCATTGGCTTCTTTGGATTCAAGGTACTTGTTCAGCTTTTCAACCAATTCATCGGGATCGGTGCCGTGTACCATGCAGGCATCCTCGATGCTCTCACCGCGGGAGGCGGGACAACCGAGACAATGCATTCCGATTTCAAAGAAATACTCAGCGGTACCGATATCGTAATCCAGCACGTCGCCGATGATAGAATCTTTCGTAATTTTCATAAGTTCAATCATTCCTTTCACTTTGATAACAACGATATTGTAGCATATTTCATCGCTTCTGTCAATCCGCGTTGCGAAATATTTTCTAAAAATTCATAGGATTTTGCGGCATCGGGAGACTTTTCATGTCTCTCTACTTGCAATTTGCGCGATTTTGTGCTAAACTATCAATAACAAATATTGGAGGCTATTATTATGAACTGTCTTTTTTGCAAAATCGTCGCCGGTGAAATTCCCTCGAGCAAGGCTTACGAGGACGATCAGATTCTGGCGTTTCACGACATTAACCCGCAGGCACCCGTGCACATTTTGGTAATCCCGAAGATCCACATTCCTTCGGTGGACGGCGTGAATGCCGAAAACAGCGCGGTAGTGGCACGCATTTTTGAGAAGATCCCCGAGATCGCCAAGTCTGCCGGAATCGAAAACGGCTATCGCGTGATCTCTAACTGCGGTCCTGACGCTTGTCAGAGCGTTACTCACATGCACTTCCACATCCTGGGC
>JAFTOC010000017.1 GCA_017451585.1 Clostridia bacterium | reverse complement strand
CAGCGGCACGCAGATCACATCGCTCCACGACAACCTCACCGTTGGCGGCTGGCTCGATCTCAGAGGCACACAGATCACATCGCTCCCCGACAACCTCACCGTTGGCGGCTCGCTCTATCTCAGCGGCACGCAGATCACATCGCTACCCGACAACCTCACCGTTGGCGGATGGCTCGATCTCAGCGGCACGCAGATCACATCGCTCCCCGACAACCTCACCGTTGGCGGCTCGCTCGATCTCAGCGGCACGCAGATCACATCGCTCCCCGACAACCTCACCGTTGACGGCTCGCTCTATCTCAGAGGCACGCAGATCACTGGCAAGAGGACTTGCAACAAATTGCATAACGGTGATTATGTCCCCGGCAGATACATCTACTGCGACGACATTCTTACGCACGTCAAGCGCGCAAAGCAGATCGACGGATATACCTATTATATCGGCAAGATCAAGGATCGCAACGTGATTTCCGACGGCACTCTGTACGCTCACTGTAAGAGCTTCAAGGACGGCGTGCTGGATCTCGAATACAAAAAAGCAGCCGACCGCGGTGCGGATCAGTACAAGCACCTGACGCTCGACAGCGTGGTCAAAAAGGATGATGCCATCACAATGTACCGCATCATAACCGGAGCCTGCCGAGCCGGAACGGAGCAATTCTTGTCCACGATCCGAGAGTTCAAGGACGAGTACACGGTGCGCGAGATAATCGAGATCACCAGAGGGCAGTACGGCGCGAACCGTTTGCAAAAGTTCTTTGAGGAGGGCGAACATGAAGCGTAAACTTAAACCAGGAGCTGAGAAGAAACTCCGCTGGATTCGCAGGCTGGCTGCCGTCATGCAGGCGGTGGCAGTGGTCATCTTCTTTCTGCTTGCAGTGCAAGCAGATCCGCGATGGGGCAACGTCATCAAAGCGGCAATCACGGTCGGCGGGCTGTGGTTTTGGATCGAAGTCTACGAGGCGGCAAACGAGCTGCTGACGGGATATATTTACAACTAAACAACATACAGGAGGAAGAAAAAATGAGCAATACGATCACCGTCACCACCCGCGCGGTTCGCGATCTGACCCGCGCCTGCGAGGAGTATTTCAGAGACCCCGCCAACGTAGCGGCGTTTGAAAAATGGAAGGCTGAGAACGCAGGGGCGAAAGAGAGCCGAAGCCTAAGAAATCCGAACGAGACCGACGCGCAATTTATTGAGCGGATGTCTGTAAGGTATCACAAGTACGATCCGAGAGGTGCAAGATGACCGACCCTATCCAAATCGTAGTAAGCCGATACTCCCGCGCGACCGGCGAGAAGGTCGAGGAAGAGCGCATCCCGCTGGAGCGGAGCGGCGCAACCGTTGAGACGATCAAGCAGGTAATCGACAACCTGAACGTATGGGCAAGCCTGTCACGGTTCGGACACCGCGAAGTGTATTCGGTGCCTGGCATCGCGTAAGGAGGAAACATGGAACAGAACGCAATCGAAGAATACAACTACTTCTCAGAGCTGTACGCGATCAACGTCGGCGACAAGATCGAGAAGAAAAACAGCCTCAGCTATCTCTCTTGGGCTTGGGCTTGGGCTGAACTCAAAAAGAAGCACCCGGATGCTACCTATACCGTCTATGAGAACAGAGACGGTTGGAGCTATCACACGGACGGCAAGACCTGCTGGGTCAAGACCGGCGTTACTGTAGCCGGAATTGAGCACGTCGAATATCTGCCCGTTATGGATCACCGCAACAACTCTATTCCGCTGGAGCGGGTAACGTCGACCGACGTCAACAAAGCGATCCAGCGAAGCCTCACCAAAGCCTGCGCACGGCACGGTGTTGGTCTGTACATTTATGCCGGTGAGGATCTTCCGGAGGGTGAGGATGCTCCGCCCGTCCCCTGCTCGGTATGCGGCAACGCTATCGTCCCGGTGATCGCAAAGGACGGCAGAACCATGCAGCCGGATGAGATCATTGCTACCGGCGAGAGACGATTCGGGCGCAAGCTCTGCTCTACCTGTCAAAAGAAGGTGATCGCCGCAGAGAAAGAGCTGGAGAAGCAGCAGCAAGCCTTTGACGCTTCCCTCTCTGCCGCTCTGCCTACGGCATGATTACAGCCGCCATCAAGGGTGCGGATTGGAGCATCCAAAAAAGCGGAACCTATCTGATCCTGCATGTGTCTGAGAGGGACGCACGCGCCGCCTGCGAGGCGATTTCAGCGGGCGGGGAATTTGTCGCAGAGATCAAAAAGCCGTCCCGTAAGAGATCTTTAGACGCTAACAACTACCTGTGGGCGCTCTGCGATCAGATCAGCGCAAGTCTGGCACGGGACGGGCTGGCGATCAGTACGGATGAGATCTACCGTAAGCACGTTCGGATCGGTGGAGTGCGGGAGGTTTACGCTGTGGACTCTCGCGCCGTTGACCGCACGATCGAGCGATGGGGCAAATGCGGAAAAGGCTGGTTTGCAGAGGTCGTGGACGGGTGTAAGATCCCGCGATGCACAAGGCTGTGCTTTTACTTCGGCTCCAGCACCTACACCACCGAGGAGATGCAACGTCTGCTGACCTCGGTAGTACAGGAGGCACAGGATCTCGGGATCGAAACGCTGACGGGCGCGGAGCTGGCACTGCTCCGGGAGGGATAACATGGAATACTATCTTTGCGAGCACTGCGGTCGAGTCTCGCGCGACTATGAGATGTCCAGCGAGACGATCCGAGAGAGGCACATCGACCACTACATAGAGGAGCGCGACGTACCGGCTTGCCCGATCTGCGGTAGCATCTTGGTGGAGCCGATTCCGCGAGAATACTACGACGCATACGACATTGACGACGATTCCGACGAAGAGGAGGACGATCCGGATGACTGGTGAAGAGGCAAAAGTCGCCGCTCTGAAGGAGCTTCCGGTGGTTTGGAGCAATCCGATCCACGGCTCCATTGAATACGATCGGATCGTGCGCATCGAGTACACACCGAAAGACGGTCGCTTTATCGTGGGTCTTGCCCTGCTCGACAGAAACCGTCACAGCGTCACCGTTGCCCCGATGGAGGAGGTGGAGCTGATTGTATTACAAGTCGAAAAGGAGCCGGGCGTGCGATATACCGCAAAAGGTAAAGGCTGAGGTTTGGGAGCGGGACGGATTCCGCTGTATCATCTGCGGAGGTCCCGGTGCTCCCAACAGCCACTATATCCGCCGATCCAAGGGCGGGCTTGGCATCCCGCAAAACATCGTGACGATGTGCATCTATTGTCACGACGCCTACGACGGCGTAGCGCACGCACGGATGGAACCGCAGGTGCGCGCCTATCTTAAATCAAAATACCCGGGCTGGAGCCCGTACAAGCTAATTTACAGGAGGAATGAATGAATGCCGAAAACGAAGCATGGGATGTGCAAATCAAGGTTATATCACATCTGGAATTCTATGAAGCAAAGATGCTCTAACCCAAAAGCGATTAGCTACAAATATTACGGAGCAAAGGGCGTTGTTGTTTGTGAAGAATGGAAAAGCGATTTTCGTGCGTTCTTTGCATGGGCAATGTCAAACGGATATTCCGACGAATTAACGATCGACAGAAAAGACGCTTCCGGAGATTATTGCCCAGAAAACTGCGTGTGGGCAACCAATAAAGAGCAACAGAATCACACAAGTTATAACCGCCTGTATACCCATGAAGGCAGAACGCAAAATGTAATGCAATGGGCAGAAGAGACAGGCACATCCGCGAATATGCTTTACAAAAGATTGCTGCGCGGATGGAGTTTTGAAAAAGCACTAACTACAGAATCAAAAAAACGGAGGATTTATACAAATGGGCGCTAACTTTAATTTTAACAAGGTAATCCTCGGCGGACGTCTGACCGCCGACCCCGAGCTGAAAACCACGCAGAGCGGCACGTCCGTGACCAGCTTCTCGGTGGCGATCAACCGTAAGTACACCGCAGACGGTCAACAGCCGCAGGCGGACTTCATCAACGTCGTAGCCTGGCAACAGCGCGCTGAGTTCGTCTCTCGCTACTTCCGCAAGGGCAGTTCGATCTGCGTGACAGGCTCTCTGCAGACCCGCTCCTACACCGATCGGGACGGGCAGAAGCGTACCGTCACCGAGGTGGTCGCCGACGAGGTCAATTTCGTCGACTCCAAGAGCGAAAACGGCGGTGGACAGTACAACGGAGCACCCACGCAGAACCGGGCGCCTCAGCCCCAGTACGCGCCTCACGGGCAGACGTATCCGCCTGCACCGGCACAGCCTCAAGGAGGCTATCAGCAGACCGCATACATTCCGCAGTCATATCAGCAGACCCCTCTCCCCACGTCCGGCACCGGCTACGCCGACGCACCCACTCCCGGCGATGACGATCTGCCCTTTTGAGAGAGTGCAGACGGATGAAGGCTATCATACCGCTGTCGCATAAACAAAAGCAACAGCTGGAAAAGCAGGCTAAGGAGTACGCGCGCGATTACTTCCAAAACGCACAGCACGTTATATCAGAGCGGCTCTGCCTTGCCACAATATTGGTGCTGGACGATTGCTTCCGAGATCGCTTCGGCGAGACCGACGAGGAGATCGTCAAAAACTATAAACGCTTCGCCCTCTGCCTTTGCAATATGTTCAGCGACTACAAGCGCGACTGCTACAAGTGGGGAGGCGATTGGGACAACCCTCGTGCTATCGCCGATGCGATGCGGGAGGAACTGAAAGAGAGAGGAATTGAGGTGAATTTTGAGTGATTAAGTATACTGATTCCGCAATCGAGCGACTGAAGCTTCGGCTGGTCGAAAAGGCGATGAAGGACTCGATGCCCAAGAAGTACGCCGGCGATATGCTGGAAGCTGCCGAGGTGATCGTCCAGCTGCAGAAGCAATACAAGGCTCTGACCCAGGACATCCGAGAGAACGGCGCACTGGACATCTGCAAGATCTGTGTAGGCGGTACGCCGCCTTGCAACGGAGAAGCCAGTGACTTTGAGTGTGACACTTGCACCAGAGATTGCAGGTGCCGCGACTGTCTGAATGACTGCAAATGGAAATGGAGAGGGGAAGACGGATTCGGCAAGCCCGATGTTTTCGCCTCCAAAAATAAAAACTAAGGAGAATCAACATGAAAAACGAGACGATTGAGATGGAAGAGATGGAGCAGCTCCTCCGCCAGCTCCAATGCGATCTGATGGACGATGAGGGGGAGCGACGTCTGCAGTATATCCCTGTGGACAAGCTGTTTCCGCACCCGGACAATCCCCGGAAGGAACTGGGCGATCTGACCGAGCTTGCCGAGAGTATCAAGGTCAAGGGCGTAATGCAGAACTTGACCTATGAGTATCTGCAAACCATCGGCTATGAAATGTCCGACGAAGAGAAGGCTCTGATGGACGGTACCCACGAGCTGTACCTGAAGGAGGACGCCAATGGCTGAGTGTGACACCACCGACACCACCCGTTGCAGGAAATGCTCGTATCACAGCTATTCGAGGACGTTGGGGATCTTTTGCGAATATCTCCTTGTCACCGGGCACGTGCGCGGCTGCGAGGGCGGCGACGCCTGCGACAAGTTTACCACCGAGCCGGTCGGGCGGGATCCCGACAAATGGGCAAATAATTTTTTACTGAAGAAAGGAAATACGAGCGAGTGCGCAAGCACTCGCTCGGGTTAGGAGCAAGACGGAACATGAAAATCGATAAAGAGAAGCTGATCCAGCTGAAGAGAGAGGGCAAGACCGACGCGGAATGCGCCAAGGTGTTTGGTTGCAGTCAGGTTGCTGTCAGCGAAATGCGACGGAAATTAGAAAAAGAGGGACGGCTGACCCCTGCGGTCTCTGTGAAGGCGACGGAGTACGTCGAGGAGAAGCGTCTGCAGAGTGCGCCGGAGGAGATCTCGGTCAAGGCAGTAGCAGAACGCGAAACGAAAGCTCCTGCACCGGTGCAAAGCTCCCTGCGGATTGTTATCCCTCGCCGGATGTGGATGGAGGAGCGTCGGGACGATCTCCGTCAAGCTATCTGCGAATACGCCTGCGCCGGAATCCGCGTTGACCCCGAGTGGGTAGAGGAATACAACGAGCTGGTCGAGAAAGTGTGACACAATGGGCGGTAGAGTATATGTAGTCGGTGCAGTAATCGGGCGGATCGAGCTACTGGAGCGCCTGCCGGACGCTTATTGCGGTCCGAAAAATCGGCCAACTAAACGTTGGCGGGTGCAATGCCTCAACTGCGGCGAGATTATGGAGAGATATGCCGGTGACATTCCTCGCCTAACCAAAGGTGCCGGAGGGAAAATCTGCTCGCATACAAAGACAAAAGACCGCATAAAAGATGCGAATCCTTACATAAGCACAGACGTCCCGTGCGCCGCCTGCATCACAAAAGACAAGACCACTTGCGCAGGATGGAGAGAATGCACGCGGCATCAGACGTGGCGTAAAAAAGCATGGCGATCGGCGGTAGATGAAATTCTGACCGCCGCAGGAAAGGAACCGAAATATGGCAGACATTAAATGGGTGAGAGTTGCAACCGATATCTTCGACAACCCCAAGATCAAATATCTGCGTAGCCTGCCCAAAGGAGACACGCTGGTGCTCCTTTGGCTGTGGCTGATCGCCAGAGCGGGCAAATGCAACGCAGGCGGGCGCGTTTACATAGCGGAGGGTACTCCGTACTCCCCTACCCTGATCGCCTCCGAGATCGGCGCAAAATCGACCGTGGTGAGTCAAGGGCTGGACGCGATGGAGCGGCTCAACATGATCGAGCGCACCACCGACGGCGAGATTCTGATCCTCGGCTGGGAGGAGCACCAGAACGCCAGCGGTATGGACAAAATCCGGGAGCAAAACAGAGAGCGCGTGAAACGTTGCAGAGAACGCAAGGAATCTGAAACGAATGAAACCGCTTGTAGCGTTACTTGTAACGTTACAAGTAACGCTACAGTAACGCAATGTAACGCAACAGATAAAGATAAAGAAATAGATAAAGAAAAAGAATGTTACTATCGTAACATTCCAAAAAGCGGACGCGCTCCGACGGAGTTCGGCGATTTTTGGAACGCCTACCCAAAGAAGGTCGGCAGAGCTGAGGCTCAGAAAGCATGGCGGAAGCAGTTCCCTGCCGGCGATGTTGACGGCATTACCCTTCCTGCCATCGAACGGCAGAAGAAGTCAGCCCAATGGACGAAGGACGGTGGGCAGTTTATCCCCAATCCGTCCACCTGGCTGAATCAGCGTCGCTGGGAGGATGAGCTTCCCGAGCCTGCAAAACAGCAACCGTCTGCTCCTTCCGGGAGCTTCACAACGGACGAGTTTTTCGAAGCGGCGCTCCAACGCTCTTTGGCAGGTGGAACAGGATGACAGTATCATTTCGAATCCCCTACCCTGCAACCAAGGCTGGGAAATCCGAATGGAGCAAGCTATATGGGCTTAACGCCTACTGGAGAGGAAAGCACTGGTCAAAGCGTAAATCAGACGTCGCCTTTTGGCATCAGCTGACAGCGCGGGAGATGGATCGGCAGGGCGTCCGAAAAACGCCACTCCGCAATCCGGTAATACTGACGTTTTATCATAACGACCGGCTGGATTGCTCCAATCACGCCGCAATCGAAAAGATGATCGAGGACGCACTCCACGGCAGAGTGATCGTAAACGATGACCGCCGCTGGGTGCGAGGTAAAGAAAGCTATTTTCACGACGAGGACTATATTCTGGTCGTCGCGAGGGAGGTATAACATGACACACCATGAGACGATCCAAGAGATCCGAAAGATGATCTCCGAGGAGGATATGCTCTGCCAGCTCGCAGAAGAGTGCGCCGAGCTGGCGCAGGCAGCTCTGAAGCTACGCAGAGCTGTAACGCAGACCAACCCGACGACGGTTACGAATTTTGAGGCTATCGTAAATTTGCAGGAAGAGGCGGCAGATGTTCTGCTGTGCCTACGAGTGCTTCCGGCTACTGCAGCGAGTGGTCGCATAGTAGATTCAGTGATTTTTAGCAAAGCAGACCGGTGGCTCAACCGTCTGCGGGAGGTGCGGGGATGACGTGGTGGCATATCATTCTCGCGTTCGCCAGCGGCTGTTGGTTAGGCATGGCTCTAATGGCTGTACTGGCGGCGAATAGGAGGGACGATGATGAGTGAAGGCAAAATCACGGTGGAATCCGCTCTGTTTGACTTGCGGTATTGCCAAAACAGAGGCATCGCACCGAATCCCGATTCACTCAAAAAGATCGCCGACGTCTTAGACGATACTTTGCGTGACAACCAAGTCAAAACAGAGAAGATCACATCTTTGCGGGGCAAACTGGACATCGCAAGTAACTTGATCGGACGATGGATCAGCATCAGAGACCGTCAGCCGAAGAAAGTCGAATGCTTCCACGAATGCGATATATTCGACCAAGTTGTGATTTACTCAAAGAGCAAAGGCGTGTATACAGCGTGGTATAGAGGCACCGACCCGGACGACGGCGAACACCATATGTTTGACGTTGACGGCGTGTACGGCGGGGATGACCGTCTGTGCGACGTTACCCACTGGATGCCGTTGCCTGAACTGCCGGAGGGAGATTGATATGATTAAATTCATCACGTTCATTGTGCTCACGGCCCTGAGCGTGGCGATGCTGTTCGCAGGCTTTGTGCTGGTCGGCGTACCCAATGGCGGCGGATGGAATCACATCCCGCTTGCCGGAGCTATGATTGGCGGCGGAATAATTGGAGTCATCGTGTTCGGCATGCTTACCGGGTGCGCCGGTGATGATTTACCAAATTGGAGGTGGTAAAATGGATGAACGCAAATTTGCAGACGACGAAATATTAAAGGCTTTGATCCTTTGTTCAGCTTGCACTGAAGGCGCTTGCGACGAATGCCCGTATAACGGTATACACGGATGCACTGCGCGTTTGGAGAGCGACAACATCGCTCTTATCGAACGGCAAAAAGCAGAGATCACAAATCTTTACAAGAAGCTTGTAGAGACAAGCCATTTCTATAACCACCGTCAATGCGTAAAGATCGAAGAGTCAAGAACGAACGCCGTAAGTGAGTACATCGAATCCGTGAAGTACGAATTGTGTATGACCAACGGACTGGAAGAAAACAAAAAAATCTTTGAAATTCTCGATAGGATCGGGGATAAATACGCTACGCAGAAAGCGAGCGAGGAGGCGTAATTGCCAAAGGCATTTATGTGCCCGTACTTCAAAAAGCACAAACGGGCAACCAAGCATTCGCCGGATCGGGTGATCTGTGAAGGCGGTACCATCAGATTCCGTGACGATCAGATGCGGCAGGATCTTATCTACAAGTTCTGTGCGCTGGAATATGAGCAATGTCAGATCTATCAGACGCTGACGCGCTATCACGAGCGGAAAAACATCAAGCAGAGGGAGTAAATTCCTCTGCTTTTTTCGTGCATTCTCGCCCACGTGGGCGGACTACAAACCGATTCGCATTTGCTACGATAATGCTATAAGCATTATTCGCCCGTGAAAGGAGGTCGGCTATGGAATGGCACAAAATCAAGCACGAGTACGTCACGACGGACACCAGTTACCGCAAGCTGGCTTCCAAGTACAAGGTGAGGCTTCGCACACTCGCCGAAAAAGCGAAGGAAGAGGACTGGGTATCTGAGCGCGTACAATACCGCAACGATGTGTACACAAAAAACACAGAGCAGAGCGCGAAGACCGATGCCGACCGTATCGCTAAACACAGAAAGCTTGCAGATCGTGTCCTCGACGAGATGGACAAGAACGTGGAAGGCGCCACCCTATACGAGCTGAAGCAGATCTCCGGCATTCTGAAGGACCTGCAGTCCATCAAGACCGACGCTGACCTCGAAGAGCAAGCCCAGCGAATCGCCAACCTGAGACGGCAGGCGGGTACCGTAGAGCCGGAGATCGAAGACAACGCCTATGTGAGTGCGGAGCTATTCCCCGATGAAACGCCGCACGCTTAACTATCGATTCTCGGACAAGCACCGGGAATACCTGCGGAAGACAACCCTCTCCAAGTACAACATTGCAGAGGGCTCCATCCGTTCCGGCAAGACCACCGACAACGTGCGCGCCTTTGCCGAGGACGTGATGCACAGCAAGGATCACATCTTCCTGGCATCCGCTTCCACGCTCCCCACGGCAAAGCTTATCCTGGGCGACTGCGACGGCTTTGGTCTGGAGCACATCTTCCGAGGGCAGTGCCGCTGGGGCAAGTTCCGTGGTAATGACGCGCTGATCGTCAAAGGTCCCGACACGGCAAACCGGGAGAAGATCATACTCTTTGCCGGCGGTGCCAAGGCAGACAGCTACAAGCGTATCAGAGGTATGACGCTGGGCGCGTGGATCGCCACCGAGATAGACCTGCATCATCCATCGATGATTGACGAGGCGCTTCGCCGTCAAATCAATGCCGACCGCTCCAAGCTCTACTGGGATCTCAACCCCACTTCTCCAACGGCGTGGATCTATCGGGACTACATCGACAAATACGACGCGCTGAGCAAGGCGGGAACGCTGGTGGGCGGATTCAACTACCAGCAGTTTAACCTGTTTGATAACGTCAATCTCTCCCCGGCAAACGTGCAAGCCGTTCTCTCCCGTTATTCCCCGGGTACGGTGGAATACACCCGCGACATTGAGGGCAAACGGTGCGCGGCTGAGGGGCTGATCTATAAGTTATTCGCCAACCATCACACCGAGTTCAACGTCAAACGCTCCGACGTCCCTGTTGCTGAGTTCGCGCACATCTACATCGGGCAGGACTTCGGCGGGCACAAGTCGCACCACACGCTCTGCGCTACGGCTGTTACGCGGGACTACAAGCACGTGTACGTGCTCAAATCCGAGACCTTCGAGGCAACCGACACCGACGTGGACTTTGTCTGCAGAAAGCTCAAAGAGATGGTGGACTACATCCGCATGGAGTACGGCAGGCTGGACGGCGTCTATGCGGATTCTGCAGAGCAGACGATCATCAACACCGAGCGGGCAAGGATGCCCGAGCTGTGCATCTATAACTCCATCAAAAACGAGATCAACGAACGAATCCGCGCCACCAACGCGATGATATGTTCGGGGCGTCTCCATTTCGTTGAGAACCAAAACGACAGCCTTATCGAGGGGCTTTGCACCGCAATGTGGGATGAGACCAAGGACGAGGACGTGCGCCTCGATAACTTTACAACAAACATCTGCATACTGGACGCCTTCGAATACAGCTGGGAGGCGGACATCGCAGATCTGACAAGGTGGTAACACGATGAATTTTTTCAGAGACATATTCGACCAGCTTCGGCTCACCCTGAAGAAGCTGTTTCCTGAGTCCAAGCAGGAAGGAAGCATCTTCGAGCAACGGGCGATCCGAAAGTTCGGACTGGACTATCGGGACGTTGAGGAGATCAACTTCCCTGCGATCTTCGCCGACCGTATCACGACCCTTGCGCTGGACAAAGCGGTGATAGAGGTCACGGGCGACAACGCCCGCGCCGATGAGATCAACCGCATCCTGCAAGCCGAACGGCGGCACGAAAAGAAGTGGATGCGGCAGGCTCTCGGAATCGGTGCCGTTCTGCTGGTTCCCTATTCCGTAGGCGGTGAGGTACATATTGACGTGATCCCGCAGGATCGCGTAATGATCGCAGAGCACAGCGGATGCAATCTGCGGCGGCTCTCTTTCCTGGCGGACAAGTTCGACACCCAGCATGATCAATTCGCCCGCTGGAGCGAATATTCGCTGGAGGGTGACAGATGTATCATCCGCAACAAAGCGACCCGCAACGGCTCGGAGATCCCGCTGACGGCGGTCAAGGCGTGGGAGGGCATCCCGCCCGAGATCGTGATCGGCGGCTGTGACCGTCTCCTGCTGGGCTATTTCCGATGCCCCACCGATAACAAATCGCCCGACATCCTCACAGGCGTCCCGCTAACGTTTGGCTGTGACAGCACGATCCGCGAGATCAAAGAGTGCATGGAGCAGATGGCGAATGAATTTGACGCCAAGGAAGCGTGGGTGGGCGTGGACAAGCGGGTGGTTCCCGCAGAGCAGACGCTGAAGAAGAAAAACCGCTACGTTGCATTTAACACGCCCGGGCAAAAGATCGGAGATGGCGGCGCAAACCTCTTTGAGGTGTACTCCCCCGAGATCCGCGAGTCCGCATACGCCGCGCGGCTGAAAGAGCTGTACAAGCGGTTGGAAAAGCAGGTGGGCACATCGTCGGGAATCGTATCGCCTGCCGATGATGTCGCACTACAGACGGCAACGCAGGTGAATCGCACTTTGTACGACACCCTCTCGCTGGTCGGCGATTGCCGTGATGCTTACGCCTACGCAATGGACGACGTGATCTACGCCATTAACGCCCTGCTGGACTACTACGGTTATCCCGGCGCGGGTCTGGAATATGACGTCTCCTACAAGTGGAGCAACGGCATCCTGGACGACGCGACCGAGCACATGAATCTGATGTTCCGCGCCAAGGATGCGCAGATCATCTCCGACGCAGAGCTTCGGCAGGAGATCTACCCGGATGAGACCCGAGAGCAGGCAGAGGAAGCCGTGGCGGCGATTAAAGAGGCAAACCCTATCAACTCCATGTTTGAGGTGTAAGCCGTGGCAGAGCGCAAATATGCGCGTTCAGGCGCGAACTGGCAAGCGACCGCCATTGACGAGGCGCAGACCGAGATCAAGGAGACGATCATGCGCGGCGTGGTCAATCGCTGGTCGTATCGCTACCTGCAGAAGCGGGTGACGGCAATCATCACTCAGCTGATCGAGGAGTTGGACAGCGAGGAGCTGAAGGCGCAGTGCAAGAATGCGCTTCCTAAGTTTGCCTCTGAGGTATACAAAAAGACATACAACGCCTTCGGCAAGATCCCGAAGCAGATTCTGCCGCTGATCCTCACCCCGCCCGCTGAATGGACACCCGAGCAGGCAGAGCGCATCCACGTGCACGTTATGAACCTCGACCCGCCCGATCCGTCGGTATACAATCAAGGGTTTGCCCGCGCATCGGGAGACGAACGGTATCACGCCGCTTTGAAACGCACCCTGTCCGAGATCGTGGCGATGAACCCGAAGGCGGACTATGTCACCCCCGTCAACCTCCGCAACATTGCCGAGATGGAGGTACGCTTCCAGCGGCATCTGGACGATCAGCAGAGTATGCGAGATCGCGGAGTCAAGCTCATTATGGTACCGTCTCACGCAAACTGCTCCAAGCGATGCCAGCGGTACCAGGGCAAGATCTACTCCCTCGACGGCTCCGAAGGCACAACCTCCGACGGCAAGCGCTACCGCCCTTTGGAATGGGCGACCAAAAACCCAGACGATCTCTACACGGCGAAAAGCTCGGGGCGCTCCTACTACAACGGTCTGTTTGGCTTTAACTGCCGACACATGATGAAGGAGTACAAGCCCGGTATGCGGGATATTCCAATCCCGAAGGAGGTTATTGAACATCGCCGCAAGCTGGAGGAGGGACAGCGCAAGATGGAGCGGCAATATCGCTCCCTCCGAGAAAAGCACGCCCTGCAAAAGATCACCGGAGATCCCACGTCCGCAAAGACCTACCACAAAGCCGTGGAACTGCGAAAAAAGTACGAGGCGTACTGCCGTCGCAACGGGCTGGTCAGAGAGGACGACCGCCTCAAAATTCTCCCCGGCGAGAACATCTACAAATCGAAATCCGAGCCCGCAAAGGCTTAGACTTTCCCACACGTTTGGGAATCCATAAAATTTTGCCCGGAACGGCGTAAAACTATCAATTCCGAGTGCGGACGGCGAACCGCGTCAACAAACCGTGCGGAAGAAGGAGACCCACTATGAAGAGAGACGAAATCAAGGCTATTTTCCCCGATGCCACCGACGATCAGATCACTACCCTGTTGAACAAGCACGGTGCGGAGCTGGAGGGCTGGAAAACCCAGTACAATACAGCCAACGACGCACTGACCGAGCTACAGAACAAGGGCAACATCGACGACGTCCGCGCCGAGCTGGAGACCTACAAAAACAAGGTCGCAGACTACGAGGCGGCGACGGCAAAGGCGGCACAGGAAGCCGAGCTGTCGAATCGGTTTGCAAACGCTCACGGCGGCAAGAAGTTCGTCAACAGCTACACCGAGCGGGGCTTACTCGGTGAGTTCAAGGCTGAGATCGCAAAGCCCGAAAACCAAGGGAAGGCAGACGCCGACATCTACGGCGCGATCACCAAGGATCGCACCGACCTCTACCTGAACGAGCGGCAGGTCGCCGACGTTCCCGGTGCAGGGGCAGGCGCGGAAAAGCCTCCCAAGGATGCAGAATCCTACATCGCAGACAAGTACAAAGACAATCCCTTTTTCAAGGGCTAATCGAAAGGAGCTAACATATGGCTATCAAGATCGCACAGACCAACGTCGACGAGGTCTATTCCAAAATCGTCGAGCCCGTACTGTACACTAACACCTGGCTGGTACCCGGTGTGACCTGCACGGACAAGTACACCGAGAAGGCAGGCGCTACTTACGTACATAAGATCGTATCTGCCGGCAAGAAGGCACCTACCGCACCCGGTCAGGACTTTACCAACACCGACGCGGCAGACACTCTGATCCCCATCCTCTACAACAACGCGTACAACTACTCCAAGAAGATCTACAACGCGCAGGCGAACGCCGTCGGCTACGCCATCGCAGAGGAGCATCTGCGTGACAACGTAGAGAGCACCCGCGAGTCCGCTCAGGCGTCCGCGCTGGCTTGCCTCTACACCGAGGGCACCGCGTTGTCCGATACCACTGCCGCCACCGCTGACAACGCCAAGGAGCTGCTGGTCAACGCCCGCAAGGAGATCAGCAAGAAGAAGGGCACCGCAAACGTCGTTCTGTGTTCCCCCGACTTCTACGCCACCGTTCTGCTGGCGGCGGGTAAGGAGTTCACCCCCGAGACCAACGAGCGCATCGTGACCAGCGGTCAGGTCGGTCGCTGGCTGGGTATGACCTTCTTCGAGGTAAACGACTTCTCCAACGGCGATGCGGTCTACCGTGACAGCACCGGCACCGCCAAGACCGTAACCTCCACCAACCTCGGACTGGTAGACTTCATCATGTACGACGCGCGCGTCCTGTCTTACATTCAGCTGCTCAACATGATGCGGCTGAAGGACTCCGAGCTCTTCAACGGCGTTCTGGCTCAGACCGAGCTGGTGGCAGGCTTCAAGGTCACCACCGCAGAGTGCGCCGCCGTCAAAAAGCACACCGCCTAACCCAAACGGGAGAGGGGCTTCCCTCTCCCCCAGAGGTGGGGCTTGTCCCCTCCTCTTATGCCTGCGAGATTCCGGTGACCGTGGCTTTTCTTCCTCCTGTCCACGTGACGGCGGTTCGACTCCGCCCGCAGGCACCTATATTGATTCAAGGAGCTGTGTTCTATGGCTTATAACGATACCTATATGCGCTACGACTACGACGCGCACCGATACGTCCTCACCACCGAATACGTTGCCCAGAAGCTCAATATCGACCTTGTGGCACGCATCAATCCAAGCGGCGCCATCGACCGCGCACAAGCGGCGGTTCTGCTTTTGGAGAGAGCGTCGCAGAACGTCTACAGCTGGATCTATGAGTGCGGCGGCGACAACACCGTGCAGGAGTGGATCCTCGGTACCGACGAACAGGCGCGGCGGATTATGATGGACGCGATGGGCGAACAGGTGCTGTACATCCTTGCAAACGGTGACCTCGGTCTCACGGCGGGCGTGGACGGGGCTACGATGAGCGGTGTAGGGCAAAGTCTCTTCGCAGAGGCAAGGGTAGCCCCCAACGTCAAAGCGCTTCTCTCGCGCGATCTGAACGCCTACGGATGCCCCATTGTTTTCCTCGGTCGCTTCCCCATCACCAAGAGCCAGCGCGACCGTCTGCCCGCTTACACGGAGGATAACTACTAATGCTCGGGATCATTGCAAAAAATCAACGAGAGATGTTCGGCGCGACGCTCTACGCAGGGCGCGACGACGACCAGGGCGAGTATTTCGAATTTTACTATGCAGAGCCGACCCGCTACGAGGATCGCCAGCACGTTACCAATCTGATCTCGGACGCAAGCTACACCACCATCGTCACGTCGTGGGAGCTTGGCTTTCGGGATCGTCAGTTCGTGGAGATCGGGTCGGAGATGTACCGCATCGACGATATAGTCGTAGATCGCAACGCAGGACGGCAGAGTGCCAACCGCGTCGGGCTGAACCCGCTGACCGAATATCGGTTGACGCTGAACGCGGTCGCCAACCCTCGGGCGGTGATGCGGAATGGATGAGAAGAGAGATTTCAGCGGCTACGACCCTTATGACGATCTCGACCGCGTCATATTGCACGCCGCCGAGCTTATCGCCAACCAATCGCCCATTGATACGGGCAACCTGCGGATCAACGCCATCAATGTAGAGTGGATCGATGCTACGCATATGACGTTCCGAATCTACATTGACGAGGAAGCGATCAGATCCAAGACCCGTCGGAAAATGCCGGACGGCACGTACAAAGATTTTGACTACGCAACATGGCTCAACGAGAGCCCCGATTCCCCGCATCGCGGCTGGTGGGAGAGGGCTTGCATTGATGCCGTGAACTACATCAAAGGAGTGTTAGGATGATCAAATTTGACACCGTGATGACCAACGTCATCTCCAAAATCAAAAGCTATCTCACCGCTAACGGATACACAAAGACCCTGCGGATCTACGACAGCATCGGGATCGCCTTTGTGGACTACTGCGAGGAAAATTCCGACACGATCGTGTCCAAGCTGTACGGCGTTTATCGGAATCAGACATCGCAGATCAGCACCGTATCGGACGCGCTGAATATGCTGACCGGTACCGCCGTCATCGACTTTCTGATCGACGCCGTACCCGCAGACGGCGGCACGTTCCCGGACGTGACCGAGATCGTCGGTCTGCTGAACGATTGCGCGGGGCAGATCACGGGACAGTACGGTAGCATCACCGAGAGCGGCGTGACCTACGCCGTCCTGCCGGTCATGTCCCCCGCCACCGTCGGAGCCTATCAAGAGGAATCCTCCAACTGGGGCGCGTACGTTCCCGTGTCGGTGCAGATCGCATTTACCGCACTGGAAGGGGCTGTGGCGCCGTCGTCCGTGCAGATATACATAGACGGCGCAAAGATGCCGACCACAGAGCTGGTGCTGTCTCGCACAAAGACTTCGACGGCTGATGTTGCCGCCAACAGCTTGAACGGCGAGACCACCACCGCCGAAGAGTCATCCACTTTTGAAGTTCAGCTGGCGTGTCCGTATACGAGCTATACCAAATCCGTGCTGTACTCACTATACGGATCTGAGCGAACCAACACCGGTCACTGCGTGATCGTGAGAGACACGGATCTCGGAAGCGATCAATGCTATCTGATGAGTTTTGCAAAAGTCGTTATGACCCGGCAGAACAACGCTATCGTTGGTCTGAACGCCAATCTGTTGGAACTTTCCGCAAACACGGCGCGCCTTCCCGCGTCGGACGGATGGGATTCCAGGACGGTCACCGTGTCCTCTTTGGATACTGTTAAAGAGACGTTCAGCAGCGGCACGTGGGCGCTGTTTTGGGGCGACGGAACCTCTCAGATCGTCGATGCGTCATCCGGTTCCGTGACCGTATCACACACATACAACATAGACGGAGTGTGCAAGATCGTTTACTACGATCTTGGAGGCTGGGAGGGCTGATATGGCTACTCACGAAATACTGATTAAGCTCGACCCGTCGGTCAGAGGCGTCAGTACGGAGGGCGTTTCTCCTACCCCGTCCAGTGGAGTGGCGACGCAGAAAAACGCCTCAGTAGCGCCGCAGAACGGCAACATGGCGGGGATGGCGAAAGCGGCGGCGGCAAAGGTTGCCACGCAGACGATCCAAAGCGTGGCGCAGGTATATCAAGCCCAGCGCACCACCGAGATCAACGTCCTCACCGGCTCTCAGCAGTACGCCCAGCGGCAGGCGGCAATCAATTCGGTCAGCTCTGCGGGCATCAACATATTGAGCGGCACCATCCAAAGCGGCAGTATTCTTACAGCGATGGGAATGGGAGCGGGTCCTGCCGGTGCGCTTGCCTTCGGAATGTCCCTGCTGTCCACTCTGATCTCAGGCTTCACGGAGTATCAGCAGAAGAAGAACGAAATACAGACCAACTACACCGCAGAACAGCAGGAGCTGGACTATCTCCGCTCCCGTGCGGGTCCCTTCTATAACGGATCGAGGTAAACGATGCGAATTTTTATCTTTGAGAACGGGCTGAAAAAAGCCCCCACCGAATACAGCCAGTATTTGGTTTATCCCTACTCCGCCGAATATTCCCACGATACCGCGCTGGGAGCGGCGTCCGTCACCCTCCGCAACATGGAGCGGGAGGAGACCTTCGCCCCAGGTACGGTGGTGATGATCGGCGACGGCTACTGGACGGACAACACCCTCGACCAATGGGTGATCGTGGACACCGCACGCGGCACCAACCACGCCAACCGCAAGCACACGCATACGCTCTACCTGTGCGACATCACCAAGCTGTTGGAGCGGGAGGTGATTGGAAATAAGACGTTCACAAGGTCGATGGCGCTGGACACGATTAGTGATAAGCTTATAAAGGTATCCGCAACTGTTACCGATACACATCAAGATTATGTCGGTAAAAACGGTACGGACACAGCTTTCTATTACATACTACCCTCCTCTCTGCTATCTCCAATGCCTTTTGTAACATACGAAAGAGAAAAGTTCTCCGATATATTCGTGAATCGGGATGAATTTGAAAGCATTAACGAATGCTGGATGAAAATATGGCACAACGGAAAACTTTTTCACGAATGGTCGTATAACTTTCTAGCATTGCAAGCAACTCAAGTTGATTCGAATGGCGTTAAGACAACAAGTGGATCTGTGGCGATGTATCCGCTGGATTGGTACGACAACGGTTTCGGAGACGAATCTGTGACCATAGACACAGAAGGCACGGTGGAAGTCGAATGCGCCGTCAAGATATATCTAAACGAGATTAGCCAATATCAGCAGTATAACACGAGATCTATTCGTTGGTTCGTTTATGTAACTGGTTCTGACGACAATCAACTTTCAAAAAAACAAATCTCTCTCCTCAACGCCTGCTACATTCTCGGTGCGATAGCCCGCGAAGGCAGACTGATCGACAAGCTGTACATTCAGCCGGTCGGAGAGGTCGCCACCACCGCAATGAACGCCGAGATCGTTGACATAGATCTGTCTGGCATGACGCTACGCGAAGCCATCGACACCGTGGCGGGCGTGGGCGGATGCTTCTGCCGCTATAAGCTGTGGTACAACTCGGATGACGGTAGATTCGACCATCAGGTCAAGATCTACCCTATCAGCTCTGGCGAGGTTGCCAGCGTGTCCGCGATGGGCGCCCCCGTCCTGCGAAAGATGAACGACAGCATAGAGGGCGCGTGCTCTGCCATGGACAGCACGGTCAACAATCTCGTGTGCGCCAGCGACAGTGGTGTGTCGGCTGAGCCTACCAGCAAAGCGTGGATGTCGCTCAGATCGGAAGAGGTGCGCGTTACAGAGGAATCGGCAGAAGCGCAAACATCCAACGCCATCTATCGCGTGGATAAGCTGGAGGTCGCATACGAAACCGGCACATCCTACGGAACATACACGGCGGACATCACCAAATACCTGTATGAAAAAACGGAGTACGACCTGCTTTCCTCCTACGCTCCTGCGTATCCAAAATCCAAATCCTACGCGCTTTACTACGAACGGGGCAAGAACAGCATCAGCGGTCTGTCGTTTGAGATCGAACACGCCTTTAGCCAGCTATTCGTCTCTCCTGCCATCGTGAACATCTGCAATGCGGAGTTTGGCACGTCGTTCAGCGACTTGGGCTTCTCCGGCGACGGAATACTGGAATACCCGAAGCTCCGTTTCCGCATTACTTACGTTCCCATCGTCAACACCCGCGTGAAGCAGACCAAGCCGGACGCGGCGGACAATGCCGTCAGCAACGTGATCGTATACAATCAATCTGCAGACTACGTGGATTCCAACCGATATGGGCGCAACATCGCCGGAGCGGCAGATCGCGGCGGTCAGCCCGGTAAGACGGTGAGCTACAAAGCCAAAGTGAGCACGGCGATCCCTTCGCCCGGAACGCTATACCCGGACGATCCCGAGTACACGATCAGCAAGGTCACGGTGGAGCGTGGGAAGGACGTCAAGACCGTCCAGCTCGATCTTGCGCGGCATTTCAACCGGATGAACCCATTCATCGGCATCGACTCCGCGCCGCGTCTGTTTGAGATCTCCGAGCGCCAATACGTTGACCGCAACGTGATCTACGAGGATTTTTGCATCATCGGTGACGTGGTGACCGGAGGAAGCGCCAGCATGATCACCACGGAAGGTCTGCAAGGCTTTGCGGGCGCGATCAGCTCGGTGTCCGCCATCGGAGACGATACGCCGGAGATCGCAGTGGTACAGGGCTCCAGCGAATACGGCACTCCAACCAAGTGCATCCTTCCGATCTCCTCCTTCGGCTTGGGGCGCAGCCTTACGTTTACGTTTGGATACAAGGATAACTACGCGGCAGGAGATAAGGTCAACGTCACCAGCGCCGCAGGTGCGCTCTACAGTCTGAAAGAAGCCGTGCCCTATGCGGATGTATTCGGCGAGTTCGAAACGCTGTCGCTGAGCATATACGCCAAGCAGGGGACTGACGGAATCGACCCGGACAAGCTCCCCGAGTATCACGACGGAGCGATCAGCGGCGGAAAGATGCTGTTTGACACCAACGAGCTCCAAAGCGACATCGTGGTGTACAAGGATTCCCGAGAGTGCATTAAGTTCACCTATCAGATCCACTTTGTCACCAACAAGAGCTGGATCATCTCGCCCGGTATGGCGGAGGATTTCCGGATGATCACGCGGAAATCGTCCATCTTGACGAAAAAGGTGTGCCTGTATCGCCTGAGCTACGAACTTAGCCGCATCGACACCGTGATCGATCTGTCCCGCGCAACCGCTGAATCGTTCACGACTCACAGCGGGGCGGCGACCGGCATCCCGCTCACCGTATCAGCGACGAGCAAAGAGGACAAGTCGGTAGTGATCGACCCCGAAGTGACGGGAACGTATAGGGAGTACAATAAATTCTCGGGCACCGGCAAGGCGTGGGCGGTCGCTTACGAGGACGGCAAGCTGTTGTTTGGCAGTAACGAGCCGATCACGGCGTCGAAGTTCCTCCCCAATATCAATTTCAGTTTCCGCCACACGGTGGAGTAAGGAGAACCACATGAAAGTATATCTCAACGCAGAGGGCGCGATCCTGCAGACCGTCCCCTCCGTCATTCCCCGAGGGAGCACCGTCACCGATTTCGAGGTGGAAGCGCCCTTCGCGGCGGTGGCGATCTCGGTGCGGTTTATCCTCCGCAAAGGCACCACCGAACCGCTCTTGCTGACCCGCGTCAGCTCTGTATCGTCACCCGGGCTGAACGTGTGGACGGCAAAGCTCCCCTTCGCCGTGACCGAGTACGCGGGCACCGTCCCGTACGTCATAGAGATTCAGGACGGAGAGGGCTACGTCATCAATTCCCCGCGCGGGTCGCTGACCGTCACGCCCGGTGCCGTGCCTACTCTGCCGTCTACGCCAACGCAAACCGCGTGGACGCAGATGATAGGCTACCTGAACAAGATCTACGACGCCGTCGCAAACGGTGGAGATACGTCCGAGCTGGAGACAGCGATCGAAGAGCT
>JAFTOC010000003.1 GCA_017451585.1 Clostridia bacterium | reverse complement strand
TCAGAGAGAAAAACTCTCCGGAATCGTCAGCGTTTTTTGCATTTTTTCTCAATTTGTTTCACTGCAAAACTTCGTTTGCTTAAATCGCATGAAAAAAGGAGCTTCGCTTGATACGAAACTCCCTTTTGTCTTCAGTCTGAAAGCACTTCGAAAGAAGTGCTTTTTTCGTTTCTGGAACGATGTGTTCCGCTTACGCGGAACGTGATGCGCACTGCGTGCGTGATGACGGCTTCGCCTTGTGATGTGCCCTTCGGGCGTGAGTAGGAACACATCACATCACTGCGACCATCGAGAGTAACATCACTGTGCGAAGCACTACATCACTTGCCCGAAGGGCAAACATCACTCTTTACAAACTGCGCTCTTTATGCTATAATATTGGCAGAAAGTGAGATGCTACTTATGGCAGAATCCAAACTGCGTGAACTATCAATGGATTTTTCTGTTGATATCATCAATCTTGTTAAGTATCTGAAATCCAATCACGAAACCATTATTGCAAACCAAATCGGCAAAAGCGGCACTTCGATCGGTGCAAATATCCACGAGGCACAATACGCACAAGGCAAAAAAGACTTCATTTCCAAACTCGAAATAGCCCTCAAAGAAGCAAGTGAAACGGGCTATTGGCTTGAACTTTTACATAGAACGAATTATATTGACGGTGGACAATATAAAATCTTGTCGGACAAATGCGCAACCATCCGTGTAACGCTTATTTCATCTTGCAAAACCGCAAAGGGAAACTCCAAATGATGTATTTAAAGAAACTGTCGTTAAATGATGGCAAAGAGATCTATGATATGTTGCAGGAAATTACCTCCAATGATAACGGGTTTCACAATAAAGTCTTTGGGATGACTTATGAGCAATTTAAAGAGTGGCTTGACCACGAATACTCTGTTGATAACGGCAATTTGGAAGATTGGATGGTTCCGCAGACATCGTACTGGCTATATGATAATGAAAAAGTGATCGGGTATGGAAGAATACGCCACTATCTAAATGACAATTTAGCAGAGACGAGCGGACATATTGGTTACGCTATTCGTCAAACAGAACGAAACAAGGGCTATGGAACCAAAATATTGCCTTTGTTACTTGAAGAATGTAAAAAGCTGAATATTAAACAGGTGCAGATCGGCGCAAATTCCAATAATATAGCCTCAAACAGAATTATTGTAAAAAACGGTGGGATTTTATTTCGATCTACCGAAAACAAAAACTTCTATCATGTGAACCTTATGTAAAAAGGAAATGTTATAATGCAAACGAGGCATAGCGGAAACGAAAAATCTTTTCCTATAGTTATATATCCTTATCTCAATGAATCAAAAAACGACGAGAAAGGAGCATCCGATGGACAAACGCAAGGAAAATGGGATTTTATGACGTTAGTTACAGAAATATTTACGAGTCGCCATTAAACTCAATAGGTCGAGTCATATATAATAACGGTACATTTTGCGCCTCTTCCGCAAATTCTTCTAAACGAGCATTCCGATCAATCGGAATAGGTGAGAATTTTAGAGTCACTAAAATAGGCGGACTGCACGTTTCTTGGTCATTCCCAATATAATCAAGGGAGAATCCCCGAACAGCATCGTACCCAGATGCCATTCGGGGACTTTCTTATTCTCGCTCAAAGCATAACCGTGTTTCTGTTCCGCCCTTCAACGAGCAGATCTTGCGGTCATTGGTGTGATAGTACTTGATTTTCTTGCTGATTTGTGGTATAATGAGTGCAAACGAAAAAATAGGAGGAACGGCATGATCATATCAACAAGAGGACGATACGCTCTGCGCGTGATGATCGACCTTGCCGAAAACGGAGGGGACGAGTATATTGCGATGAAGAAGATTGCGGAGCGCCAAGAAATCTCTCTCAAATATTTGGAGCGCATTCTGCCCGTTCTGACGCAAAATAACATTGTGGAAGGCGTGCAAGGAAAGGGTGGAGGATACCGTTTGACGCGCAAGCCCGAGGATTATAAGATCGGAGAAATCCTTCGTCTTACGGAAGGCGATTTTGCCCCCGTTTCCTGCCTTGAATGCGGTGCCGAGCCGTGCGCGAAGCGCGATACGTGCAAAACATTACCGATGTGGACTAGGCTTCATGAGATGATCGGCGAGTATTTTGACAGCATCACGCTTTCTGATCTGGTATCTTCGCCAAACCGTACTCAAGAATATTAAACCACAAGAAAGCCGACCGGTCACGGTCGGCTTTCTTGGCGTATGGGGAAATCACATCACGATCGCCAACAGCATGGCAATGAGAATAGCGGGGAGAAAGTTTGCGACCTTGATCTTGGTGACGCCTATCAGGTTCAGACCGATGATCACGATCAGGAGGCTGCCCACACAGTTCATTTCGGCGATCATATGAGAGGTCAGATAGGGCTCGATCAGCCCTGCCGCCAGCACCAGACCGCCCTGAAAGAGGAACACGAAGACCGAGGATAGCAGTACGCCGATCCCGAAGCTGACCGAAAGGGCGATGGAGGAGACAAAATCCAGCGTGCCCTTGGTGAAATAAAGCGTGTTATCACTCGACACGCCTGCGTTGATGCCGCCCACGATGGTCATGGAGCCCACGCAGAAGAGCAGACAGGCGCTGACGAATCCTTCGGCGATTCTTCCTTTGCTCGGCGCGCCGTCGGCGGACTGTTTGGAGAATTTTCGCTCCACCGCATCGCCAAGACGGGTCAGATGGCGGTCGATGTCGATCAGCGTGCCGATGAGTACGCCCAGCGCAACGGCGATGATGGGCATCACGGGATTGGCATCGGCGTCGGAGCCCGCGCTGACGGCACCCGAAATGCCGATATAGACGGTGCAGAGCCCGATGCCGCACATCACGGCGTCGGTGAGCTTTTTAGGGAAACCTTTTTGGAACGCCAGCCCGATCAGCGAGCCGACGATAACGGTCAGCGTGTTGTAAATCACGCCCGAATAGGGAAAAGTGAGCAGTTTGTCCATGTTTGCCTCGATTAACGGGAGAATATGTATTATTATACATCTGATTGAGCATTTTTGCAAGGGTTTTTTGAAAAAAGATAGAAATCCAAATCAAGCGAAGGAATCACCCGAAATCGTAAGATTTCGGGTGATTTTGATGGTGCGAGATCAATACGGTATGATCTCAGCTTCGTCGGTACACAGTAAAATATCACCGCTCTCATCTACAATGATGTCGAAATAGTAAGTGGTTCCGTCTTCCTTCTCGCCATATACTTGCAATTTGCCGGAATCATTAAGATAAAAGCCGCGAATGAAATAACTCGAATAGCCGAAGAATTCGTGATACTTCAGAATTCCATCCCGCTCCACGGTGAAAGTAAACGAAAACACTCCGGAAGTTCCGCCGAATCCCAGCATACAGTTGTCGTCGTAGCCATCGCGGTCAAAGTCATAGGAGATGCGGTCAATGGAATCATATCCGCTCTCTCCCATAAAGGCGAATGTATCCTCCGATTGAACGTGAATTGCTTTGATCGTGTAACTCGGGTTAAATCCGCCGTCAGGGTAGCCATCAGGATAGTCTTTTTCGCGAATTTCTCTATACAGGATCAGTACAGTTTCGCCTTCTTCGATTTCAGCGGTGTTCTCCCATGAAATACGGTAGAGGGTACCGTTGAGATCGTAAGCGTAAAAGCCATATTCATCAATTGCGACACAACCGGGAAGGGTTCGGGCAACTTCCATGATCGCGCGAGACGGTAGATTATGAGACTCTTGTGACACTTCCTTCTTCGGACTGGTCATAAAAAACACTACCAGCACTGCCGCAGCGATTACTACCGCGCCGATCACCCACACCGTGGGCTTTTTATAGTGCAGAATGGACTTGATCCGTCCCTTCACCCCTATTTCACCGAATGCCAGCGGACAGGCGGAGATGGCACGCTTTGGGTGACTGCAGGTGAGGAGCGTCTCGGAGTAAGCGGCCTTCTCCTCGCCGTTCATTTTTCGGATGACCTTTTCGTCGCAGGCGGTCTCCAGATCGCGGCAGAAAAGGATGTATGCTACCCACACCAAAGGATTGAACCAGTGCAGGGCAAGGATCAGATAGCCCAGAGGCTTCCAAAGGTGGTCGCGGCGGGAAAGATGCGCCCGCTCGTGGGCGATGACCTGCTCCATCGTGGCGGCATCCATCGCCGACGGCAGATAGATACGGGGACGGAAGATGCCCAGAATAAAAGGCATGCCGATGTTGTCGCAGATGCGGATGTGCGCGGGCTTGGCGGTTTCGTCCAACCCTTCAAGGGGAGCGGAAACTCTCACCCGTCTTGCAAGACGGAGATAGCCGACGGCGGCATAGGTCAGCAGAGCGAGGATGCCCGCAATCCATACGATGGCGGCGACAAAGGCGATCACCTGCATAGGATTCACGCTCGCTCCGGGTGCGGGCGAAAGCTCACTTTCGAGGATGGGATTCACGGCGGAGTTGAGCATCTCGATGCCGGTGTGGATCTGAGGTTTGGCGGTAACCAGGATCTCCTGCGGAACCGGTTCGCCGCTGGGGAGCAGGCAGAGGATGCTCTCCACGGTGAAGGGAATGGTGAGGCGGACGGCGGCGGGGATCCACAAGAGACAGAGAAGCCATCTCGGTGCACGGCGCAGCAGGAGGCGGAGCAGAAAGAGAGCAAGGATGATCCAGCTTGCCGTGAGGCTCATGTTCAGGACGGTGAGAAAAACCGATTCCATCTTATTCTGATTCCTCCTTCATTTGGTCGATGAGGCGGCGAATCTCCTCTGCCTCCTCGGGGGAGAGGGCTTTTCGCCTGGTGAACGCCGCGATAAAGGCGGGGAGGGAGCCGTCGAAGGTCTCTTCTACGAACTGCTGGCTTTGACGGGCGAAGTATTCCTCTTTGGAAATGAGCGACGTGACGCAACCGCTCTCGTTTTGGAACAGCCCTCGTTCACACAGCTTTTTCAGTACGGTGTAGGTGGTGGATTTCTTCCACTCCAGCCGCTCCTGACAGAGATCCACCAGCGCCCGCGACGACAGGGGTTCGTTTGCCCAAATGATGTCCGCAAATCGCGCTTCTACGGCGCCCAACTTCAGTTCTTCCATAATAGCTCCTCCATTGGTCTATTGGCAATAGACTGCGTAATTAGTCTATCACGAATAGACCGGTTTGTCAAGAGGGTTTACGAAAAAAGTTAAATTGACAGTAAACTCCACCGACCGTGCGGTCGGTGGAGTTCATACAATAGCTTACCGTTTCTTCTTTTTCACGATCACGACTACCGCGATGGCGCCGACGAGGGCGACTGCGCCCACTCCGATGAGGATGGGAAGCAGGGAGGAGCCGTTATCGGACGCAGCAACGTCGTCACCGGTGGTAGGAGCTTCGGTGGTGGGGGCGGTGGTAATGGCAGGATCGACGGACTCGGTGGTAACTGCGGGATCGTTGGTTGCAGGGAGATCCACCGTCGGATCGTCGGTTGCGGGAGGCACGACCTCGGTACCCGAGGTGTAGTTGACCTGATTGAAGCTGCCGCCGCCGTTCCAGGAGACCAGACCCAGCGTGCCGCTCTTCAGGTTTCGAACCGTGCGGCTGACCGACTCGCCGTTGACCGTATAGGTCAGCGTGTCATCTGCATAGGTAACGGTCAGCGTGTAGGTGTCGGCGGCGGAGATGGTCAGCATCTCATTCCAGGTCTCGTTGCCGTTCGTATTGCAGAACAACTTGATGGAGACGGTGGAACTGTGGGTGTCCACGTTAGCACCGTACCAGGTACCCGATTTAGGCGATGCAGGATTGGTGGCACCGAAGACCAGACCCAAACAGCCGCCCTGACCGCCGAAATCGGCAACGCCGGTGTAGGTGAAGTCGCCGTCGTGGGTGACGGTGGAGAAGGTGAAGCTGTCGCCGGAGGAGCCTGCGATGGTCCAGCCGCTCTCGCCCTCGTACCAATCGCCGCCGGAGGTCCATCCCTCCAGGTTGGTCTCGAAGCCGGTCTCGGCGACCGAGAGAATTAGCTTGCGGCTCTCGTTGCCTGCGGTGGCAGTGAGGATCAGCTTGCCCTCGGCGACGCCCTGCAGCACCAGCTTGCCGCCGTCCTTGGAGACCACGGTTGCCAGCGCGGCGTCTACGTCGCCCCAGGTCACCGAGGCATCTTCCCGCTCGCCCTTTTCGTTGATCAGGTAAGCGGATACGGTGGTCTCTTCGCTGAGGGAAACGGATGAGGATGCGTCAAAGTAGATACCGCTCTCGGGGAGGATTTCCTCGCCTGCGTGCCAGATGGAGGTCATCCGCCACAGCTTCATGGACTGGATTTCGATCTCTCCGCTAACCGACAGGGAAGAATTGATACAGTCGGCGTCGGGGAAGATATAGCCGGTACAGGCGGCTTCGCCCTCGTTGCCGAAGACCTCGATGACGGTGGTATCCATCACCACGCGAATGGTCACGTTACCGTCTGCGTCCGGATAGAGGGGCATTTCCATGGTACCGGTGGGGATATTGCCGGTGGCAGAGCTTGCTCTGCCGCGAACTACGCGGAGCTTGTTAGCGGCGCTGTCGTAAACGACCTGTACGTTGTTCGTGCCGCCCTGCCGCAGAGTGAGGGTAGTGACCGAGCCCGCTTCGGGCTTGAAGGTCAGCTCCAGGTCGTAAGCCTTGCCGGGATTTTCGGAAAGCGCGGTGTCGGCGGCTTCTACGGTGGCGTTTTGCAGATCCACCACCTGCGTGCCGCGCAGCTCGTTGACCTCAGCCACGGGATAGGAGGTCAGAATGATCTTGCCGTTGACCGTGCGGAGCGTCTGCTCGTGGGGGAGCGATTGTGCGCCGTTCCAGGTCTTGCCGTCCAGAGAGCTTGCGGAGTGATCCTGCAGCCAGCTGATGCCGATGCGGCGGTTCAGACCGCTGCCGTCGTTGTAGAAGGATTGAGTGGCGTAGACCTCTCCGCCGCCGTTGCAGGCGATGCGCTCGGATTCCTGCACGAACTGATACTGTCCGTTTTCCTTTTCTTCCAGCCGACCGATGATATACCAGTCGCCCGACGCGGTGTAGACCCATTTGATATTGTTCTCATCGCCGTCCACGGCAAGGGGATAGAAGTCGGGACATTCGGAATCGAAGCCCATATCGCAGGCAAGCGTCCAATCGATCAGATTATCGGAAGTGAACAGTCTGGCTCTGCCGCCTGCAACGACCATAAACCATTTGTCGTCGTAGCGGAAGATCTTGGGGTCGCGGAAGTCTCTGCCGTATTTGTTTCCGGCGTTGGAGATGACGATGTTCTTGTCAATGGAGAGATCGGGCTTGATCCATGTAACGCCGTGATCCTTGGAGTAGGCGATGCACTGCTTTTCTACGCCGTGGGTGGTGTCGCCGCCGTCGGAGGTGTAGAGGGCGACCAGCTTGGACTCACCCGCCTTGCTATCGGTGAAGAAGCCGGTGGTGTTGTTCTCGTCTACCACGCAGGAGCCCGAGAAAACTGCGCCCAAGGAGTCCTGGGGGATAGCGATGTCCAGCTCCTTCCAATGTGCCAGGTCGGTGGAGACGGCGTGTCCCCAAACCTGATTGGCAATGTTCAGACCGTAGGGGTTATACTGGTAGAACAGGTGCCAGGTCTCGTTGGAGGGGTCGTAGACCAGACCGTTGGGGTCGTTGATCCAGTTGACCAGGGTAGAGAAGTGGAGCTGTGCGCGCCACTCTTCGTTGTAGATGGTGGAGGGATCTGCTTCTACCTTCACCTGTACTACGTAGCTGCGGACGACGGCACCCTTGGCTACCGAGATCACCAAATCAAAGTCGTCCTTGATGTTGCTGACCGTGATATTCTTGTCGCTGATCTTGACGGTAGCCCCTTCTGCGGTGGCAGAGAGGGTGCCGTTTTTGGAGGTAGCGGTAAGCTTCAGCTCGGTGGTGCCGAAGGGAAGCGTTTCTTTCATACTGTTCTGACCGCTGAAGGGGGTGGACAGACCGGTGAGCGCGGTCAGCTCGGGAATGTCCTCGGACAGCTCTGCCCAGCGGACGTTGGTATATTTCAGGGAGGTGTTGTAGGTCAACAGACCCAGACGGGTACCGTGCTTTGCCGTGCTGTCGGTGATGGAGACTACGGGCTCGCCGTCCAGGAAGTAGACCATACTGTCGCCGCTTACCTCCACCCGCAGGTGGAAGGTGGATTTTGCCTTTTGTGCGGCGGTCAGCTTGTACTCGCCCTTGGTGGTGGCGCCGCCTGCTGACTCAAAACGGAAGATGCGGGCGTTGCCTGCCGACAGGTCGATATTGGCAACGTAGGAGCCGCGGGCGGGATTGTCGGAGGACAGAAAGACCAGCGACGCCGCGCCGCTGCGGTTGACGAATTCCACGTCTGCCTCAAAGATAAAGCTTTCGGCAGAGCTGTCCGACAGGGCGAACATATCGCCGCTGCCATTACAGGTGATGGGATCACCGAAGCTCCAGCTGCCGCCCAGCCCCTTGAGGTTGTCAAGGGGCTGCATTCCGTCGCTCTCCGCCGCAAAAGCGGGGAGCGCAGGGGTCAGCATAGATAGGGCGAGCAGGGCGGAGGTGAAGATTTTCAGAAGTTTTTTCATGAGGATTCCTTTCTTACTGAGAAATGACAGGATTGCTTCCTTAGTTTGATTGTACAATTATCGCTGCACAAATGCAATAGAAAAAACACGCTAAACAGGAGAAAAAGCGATATTATTTTGGGAGGGGAATATTTTTGCGTTTTTCCTCTTGCATTGAAATGGAAGATGGTATATAATGAATTTAACCAAGTATTATTAAGAAGAAAGGTAAAAACTATGTCAGATTACCAAATGACCATCAAAAACAAGTACATCGTCGTGCCGGTGAATATGCACTCCAAATGGAAAAAAATCAGTTTTTTTGAAGACGGACGGCTGATTTGGGACTTTGACGCCCATATTGACTTCACCTCGCCCCGTTTTTATACCTACGTCAACGTATCTCATCTGCGGGGGAAGACCGTAACTCTTACCTCCACGCCCGAGATCGATATGCACTTCACCTTCGTGGATTCGATTCCTTCCGCAGGCTATTATAAGGAAGAATTCCGTCCGATGGTTCACTTTTCGGCAAAGATCGGTTGGATCAACGACCCCAACGGTCTGGTATACGCCAACGGAATGTATCATATGTTCTTCCAGCACAACCCTGCTGACAGTCAATGGGGCAATATGACCTGGGGACACGCCATTTCGGACAATCTCGTCCATTGGCACGAGCTGGACAGCGCGCTTCAGCCCGACAGCCTTGGTACGATGTTTTCGGGTAGCGGCATCGTGGACGAGAGAAACGTCAGCGGTCTGAAAAAGGGTGACCGTGCGCCTGTTTTGGTCTATTATACTGCGGCAGGCGGCAATTCCGCCATTTCTGCAGGCAAGCCCCATACGCAATGTATGGCGTATTCCACCGACGGCGGCATGACCTTTCAAAAATACGCGGGTAATCCCGTGATCGGGCACATCGAGGGGGGCAATCGCGATCCCAAGGTGGTATGGTGCGAGGAGCTGGGACGCTACGTTCTTGCGCTCTATCTGGATCGGGATGAATACGCTCTCTTTGGATCCGACGACCTCATTCACTTTACCGAGATCCAGCGCCTGCACCTGCGGGGGGACGACGAGTGTCCCGACCTCTATCCGCTGAACGTGACAAACGAGCCCGGGGTGCGCAAATGGGTGTTCAGCGGCGCGTCCGACCGTTATATGGTAGGCGATTTCAAGGGCGGCAGGTTCGTGCCCGTTCAGGAGTCCAAGCCCTATTTTTACGGTCACCGCACCAGCTACGCGGCACAGACCTTCTCGGACGTCCCCGATCGCCGCATCAAGATCGCGTGGGACGTACTGCACGCTCCCGAGTCGGTATTCGAGAACCAAATGGGTATTCCCGTGGAAGTGAAACTGTGCAAGGTAGGCGGTGAATACCGTCTTTGCTCGCTTCCCGTTGAGGAATTTGAGACGCTGCGGGTAAATACTGAGACCTACCAGCTTCGGGAGCACGAAAATTTCCGCCGTCCGCTTCACCGTAAGGCGTACGATATTGAACTGACAGCACCGAAGGATTCTCCCGACTTTGCCATCCGATTCTTTGGCTATGAACTGCGAGTCAAGCCCTCCGACAACACCCTGTCCTACAACGACGTGGTGATGCCGCTGTCCTACTCGGGCGGTGACGTGAAGCTCCGCATTATTTCCGACGTATTGGGGCTGGAGATATTTGCCGACGACGGTCTGATCTACTCGGTAGTGGGCTCTCTTGCCGACTACGGCATCCGTTATCTGACGGTAGAACCACTGTCGGGCGTGGAAAAGCCGGACGCCACCGTTACCGTTCACACCTTGAAAGGAATCTGGTAAGATGATCCACATTCCCGGCGGCGTCCGCTACGACAAGGTAGAGGTGCAAGCCGAGCTGAACGTGTCCGCCGCCTATTACATCAGCGTTCCCGACGGATGGTTGCACAAAGAACGGTTTTTGGATCTGTCTGAGCTGATCTATGTAACCGAGGGGGAGCTGCACTTGACCGTTGGCGGCAAATCGCTGTCCCTGTCGGCAGGGGATGCTTATCTGATCCGCAGGTACACCACGCTTTCAGGCAGTCGGGTCTCCGAGGGCGCCTGCAGTTTCTATACGGTCTCTTTCGACTGTACGTTGAAAAAGTACGATTCTCTCTACGGACGGATCCTGCACGTCTCCTCTCAATCGTCCAATGCGGAAACGCTCTTCAATCAACTGAACTTTTACGGCGCTCGAGAGACAGATGAGGGCTATCTGATGGACGCCGCCTTCGCACTGTTGCTGGAGACCTTGTATGATTCCCGCAATCGGGAGCCCGAACGGGTGCAGATGCAAGGGGTCATCCGTTATATCAACGATCATATTTCATCCCCGCTCACCATTGACGAGATCAGCGAACGCTTTCACTACAGCAGCGACTACATCGCCAAGATTTTTCGGGAGCAGTTCGGCGTGACCATCAAGCAGTATATTATCGAGAAGAAGCTGTCGGCGGCTAAACGCCTGCTTACCACCTCGGATATTTCGGTGAGACAGATCGGGCAGGCGGTGGGCTTTTCAGAGTCGGTACTGTTCGAGAAGTTTTTCAAGTACCATACCAAGATGACCCCGAAGAAGTATCGGGAATTGTATCTGTGATCCTATCTTTCCTAAACTGCCGTTTGTAATTATGCAGGCGGTGGTTCTCCCACACGGGCAAATCGCTGTCTAATTTGCTTTTATTATTGAATTTCCGCAGAGAACTTTCATTTTATAAATTCCCTGTAATTAAAAAAACAATCGTTCAAAGGAGATACGTATGACCAACAGAGAACGCGCAATGAACATCCTCCATTACAAGGAGGCAGACCGTATGCCCGCCGTCCATTTCGGCTACTGGAACGAGCTTTTGTGGGAATGGGTAGAGCAGGGGAAGATCCCCCGCGAGATCGCCGAGGGCTGGTACGACGGCAGCGAAGCCGAGCGAGAGCTGGATAAGCTGATCGGCTGGGACTTCAATTGGTATCGGACGGTAGGCTCGGATAACGGTCTGCGCCCGGGATTTGAATACAAGGTGTTGGAAGTCCTTTCCGACGGCACCCGCCGCGTGCAGAACGGCGACGGGCTGATCGAGCGGATCAAGCCGGGTGCCACCTCCATCCCCTCCGAGGACGATTATCTGCTCAAAGACAGGGAAGCCTTTGAGACGCTCTACAAGCCCCGGATGCAGTTTGTCCCCGAGCGGGTGAATCCGGAATATTACCGCTACTTCAATGAGACTCGCCCTACCGACATCCCCGTGGGACTGCATCTGGGCAGTGTGCTCGGAAATATTCGCAATATGACCTCGGTGGTGGGAATGAGCTATCTTCTTTACGACGAGGACGAGGAGCTGTTCGCCGACATCGTGGATACCTACGCAGAAATGCAATATAAGTGCGCCGAGGCGATCCTGGAGACCGGTGCGAAATTCGATTTCGCCCATTACTGGGAGGACATCTGCTTCAAAAACGGCCCGCTGATCGCACCTGATATTTTTGAAGAGCTCTGTGCCAAGCATTACAAAAAGCGCAACGATCTGTGCCGTCGCTACGGCATCGACGTCATCTCGTTGGATTGCGACGGCGTCACCGACAAGCTGCTCCCCATTTGGTTCGAGAACGGTGTCAACACCATGTTCCCCATCGAGGTAGGGGTATGGGGCGATCAGTTCGAGCCCGCCCGCAACCGATACGGCAAGGGAATGCTGGGTGTGGGCGGCATGGACAAGACCGCCCTGCGTGAGGACAAAGCCGCAGTGGATCGGGAGATCGAGCGGATGCGCCGCCTTTCGGCGCTGGGAGGATTCATCCCCTGCCCCGATCATCGGCTGATGCCGGGAACGAAATTCGAGTTAGTGCAGTATTATGCAGAAAGTATTAAGAAAATAAAGTATTGATATAGCTTCGATTTTGTGGTAAAATGAAGGCAATTAAATCTCATGTGTAAGGAGAAATTTATGTCAATCATTTGGACACCCGCCAAACGCGCGATCTGCGCCCTGAGTGGCGGTACACCCGACGAAGTTCCCACCTTTGAACTGGAATTTCAGCTTTCCGAGGAGCTGTTCGGCTATCCGCTGTGGGACGACCGTTTTGAACCCTCCGTTTGGAGAACGCTGACCGCCGCTGAGATCGAGCGCGCGGCATACGATCTTGCCGACAAATATGCCCGCGTATACGGATCGGGTAACGCTTACGACATCGGCGGTGCGGCGCTGTCGGGCGATCCCGACAAGGACGCCAAGCCCGGTCTGGACTATTGTATTATCCCCGTCTACGCGCCTGAATGGTGGAATCCCACTCATCCCCTCACCGTTGCCTTCCGCCGTCGGCTTCGGGAGCATTTCGGCAACACCCGCCTCTTCGGCGGTCACGGCGACGGCACCTTTGCCATCCCCTCCGGCACCGATATGTACGAATTTTCTTACCGTCTTGCCGACGAGCCCGAAGAGGTGCTTGCCGAAGCCGAACGGATGGCGCAGAACGCCATCGAAGCCAACAAACGCCAGCGGGAAGCGGGAATGGACGTGGCGCTTCTTTGCTCCGATTACTGCTACAACTCGGGACCTTTTCTCTCTCCTGCTATGTTCGACGAGTTTATCGCGCCTTTCTTGGCGAAGATCTGCAAAGCGGGCAGGGAAGACGGAATGTACATGATCAAGCACACCGATGGCAACATCATGCCCATCATCGACTCGCTGGTAGCGGCAGGCCCTCACGCCCTCCACTCCATCGACCCCATGGCAGGCGTGGATATTCGTGAGGTGAAGCGTCTGTACGGCGACAAGGTGGCGCTCTGCGGCAACGTCCACTGTGCCGCGCTCCAGACCGGTACCGACGAGGAGGTCATTGCCAGCGCCGAATACTGTCTGACCTACGGCAAGGCGGGCGGCGGCTATATCTTCGCCACCAGCAACATCCCTTTCAAGGGAATGCCCCCTCATCGCTACGAAATGATCCTCGATATCTGGAAAAAGATGAGAAAGTATTGAAATGTGGGGCTCTGCCAAGGGCGCTGCCCTTGGATCCCGCCCGCTTTCTTGAGAAGAAATGTAATTCGGCTTTGCCGAATTACGAGGAGTTTGCCTTTGGCAAACTCTGAGCGGGGCAAAGAACTTCCATAAAAATGCGGCAAATGCTTGCCGCATAGAGCTATCGAGCAGCCGAAAATCGCCAGCCAAGGAAGAGAGTGGAGGAGTCTGAGGAGGAGGGAGAAAACTTCGGCGTCTGAGATGGTTTCTCCCTCCTCCTCAGAAGGGACAAACGCTTAGCACTCATGATCGAGCTGTCGGTGAATATAACTGTACAGGGTCGGTTCTCTTCGTTGGAAAAGTCATTATTGCGGCAAATACTTGCCGCATCCAAGTCACATGTATTAAAAGGAGAAAAATTATGAGCATTCTGATTGAAATTTCCGAAAATCTGCAAAAAGGCAAAGCAAAAATCGTAAAAGAGCTGGTACAGAAGGCTGTGGATGACGGTATCCCCGCCGAAACGATCCTCAACGAAGGTCTGCTGGCAGGTATGAACGTGATCGGTGAAAAGTTCAAGAACAACGAGGTCTACGTTCCCGAAGTGCTGGTTGCCGCCCGTGCCATGAACATGGGCGCACAGATCCTGAAGCCCCTGCTGGCGGCAGAGGGCGTTCAGTCTACCGGTAAGGTCTGCATCGGCACCGTTCAGGGCGACCTTCACGATATCGGCAAGAATCTGGTAAAGATGATGATGGAGGGCAAGGGGCTGGAGGTCATTGACCTTGGCACCGACGTCTCCCCCGAAACCTACGTACAGACCGCTATCGAGCAGAACTGTCAGGTGATCTGCTGCTCCGCGCTCCTGACTACCACCATGGGTGTGATGGCAGACGTGGTGAAGGCTGCCGAGGCCGCAGGCATCCGCGACAGAGTGAAGATCATGATCGGCGGCGCGCCCGTGACCCAGGACTACTGCGACAAGATCGGCGCCGACGTCTACACCTCCGACGCCGCCAGCGCAGCAGACGCGGCTGTTAGACTTTGTAGTAATTAAATAATTGGAACCCTTTCTTGAAAGAAAGGGTTCCAAGCCTCCCAAAGAACTTTTATAGAAGCGCCGCAAATGCTTGCGGCGTGAGAACGAATTTATTGGAGGAATTTTTTGAAAAAGTTTCTCCAAGCCTCCCCAAAAACTTTCATAGATGTGCCGCAAGTGCTTGCGGCGTGGAGGATAATCATATGAAACGAAATATGCAAAAATGGCTGGAGGATCTGCGCACCGCCCCTGTGAAAAAGGCGATGCCCATCCTCTCCTTTCCCGCAGTACAACTGCTGGGGATCAGCGTCAAGGAGCTGATCTCGGACAGCAACCGTCAGGCAGAGGGAATGCGCCTCGTTGCCGAGCGCACCGACTCTGCCGCCGCGGTGAGCCTGATGGATCTGTCGGTAGAGGCGGAGTGCTTCGGTGCGACCATCCGCGTGTCAGATGGGGAAGTGCCCACCGTGGTGGGCAGAATGATCCACGACGAGGACGAAGCCGCCGCAATGGTGGTTCCTGCCGTAGGTGCCGCGCGTAGCGGGCTTTACGTAGAGTCCATCGCCAAGGCGCTGGAGCTGATCACCGATCGCCCCGTGTTGGCGGGGATCATCGGCCCCTTCTCGCTGGCGGCGCGCCTTCTCGATGTGACCGAGATCATGATGGACTGCTACGACGATCCCGACATGGTACACGTCGTGCTGGAGAAGTCCACCGCCTTCCTCATCGAGTACGCCAAGGCGTACAAGGCGGCAGGCGCTAACGGCATCGTGATGGCAGAGCCGGTGGCGGGTCTGCTCTCTCCCGCGCTGGAAGAGGAATTTTCCGCTCCCTACGTCAAGCGGATCGTGGACGCGGTGCAGGACGAGAGCTTCATCGTGATCTATCACAACTGCGGTGACAATACGATCCGTATGATCGATTCCATCCTCACCACCGGTGCCGCCGCTTATCACTTCGGCAACTCCATAGATATGGCAGAGATGCTCACCCACATCCCCGCCGACACCGTTGCCATGGGCAACGTGGATCCCGCGGGACAGTTTTTGGGCGGCACGCCTCAGTCCATCCGTGCGGCGACCCTTGCGGTGATGGAAAAGTGCTGTTCTTACCCCAATTTCGTAATTTCTTCGGGCTGTGACATCCCTCCTCGGTCGAGCTGGGACAATATCGACGCATTTTTTGCCGCCGTTGACGAATATTATGGCAAATAACTCCGAACTGTTCGATCGGCTGGCAGAGATCGCCCTTTCCGAGGGCGCGTACAAAGCCGCCGTCATCGATGCGTCGTTGGTGGAGACCGATGAGGTCTTTCGCGCACTCTGTGAGTCCAACGCCTGCGGAATGTACGGCAGATGCTGGATGTGTCCGCCCGACGTAGGCGAGATCGAGGATTTGATGGCAGAAATTCACACCTTTGACCATGTTCTCGTCTACCAAACGATAGGGGAGCTGGAGGACAGTTACGATGTGGAGGGTATGGGTGAGACGGCAAAAGCGCATACCGCGCTGACTCTTCGTCTGACCGACGCGCTCTCTGATCTGCCGTTTTCGAAAAAGCTCCACCTGTCCAAGGGTGGCTGTCAGATCTGTCCCGTCTGCACCAAAGTGCAGGGCAAGCCCTGCCGCTTTCCCGACCGTGCGATCCCCTCGCTGGAGGCGTACGGTGTCAACGTGTCGAAGCTGGCGACATCGGCGGGGATGAAGTATGTCAACGGGCAGAACACCGTCACCTATTTCGGTGCGCTCTTCTTTAATCTGTGATTCGGAGGCAACGATGCCAACCGTTCTTTTCAATGATGTTTCCTACACCGTTCCCGCAGGCAGTCGGATTTCCGATCTGCCGCCCTACAAGGAGACCGCCGCTCTCCCCTGCGGAGGGCACGGAAAATGCGGCAAATGCAAGGTCACGGCGACGGGCAATCTGTCGCCGCTGTCCGAGACAGAGCGCGAGTCGCTGACCTCTGACGAGATCACGGCAGGCGTTCGGCTTGCCTGCTGTACCACCGTCGAGGGCGATTGTGCCGTCCGCTTGAGCGGAGACAGAGCGGCGAGCGTGATCCGCACGGCGGGCGATATGCCAGAGATCACGCTGTGCCCCGCCTTTACCGCCTACGGTGCCGCGATCGATATTGGCACCACCACGCTGGCGGCGCGGCTCTACGATGCCGACGGCGCGCTTCTTGCCGAGGCGAGCAGGCTCAATCCCCAATCCGCCTACGGTGCCGACGTGATCTCCCGCATTGAAGCGGCGCTCCGAGGAGAAGCACACGCGCTGGCAGAGGTCGTTCGCCGTGCGATCAACGAATTGTTGACCGAGCTTTCCGAGGCGGCGGATATTGCGCCCGATTCCATCGACGGTGCGGTGATCACCGGCAACACGGTGATGCTCCACCTGCTCACCGAGACCTCTGTAGAGCCGCTCTCCCACGCGCCCTTTGCGGCAAAGCGTCTGTTCGGGGAGGTTCTGACGGCAAGTGAGCTTTCGCTGTCCACTCTCGCTCCCCGGACGCAGATCTATCTCCCACCCTGCGTATCTGCCTTCGTGGGAGCCGACATCACCACCGCGCTGTTGGCAAGCGGGATCTGCCGTGGGCAGGAGACCGCTCTGCTGGTGGATATTGGCACCAACGGAGAGATGGCACTTTGGCACGGGGGTAAGCTCTCCTTCTGCTCCACCGCCGCCGGCCCCGCCTTTGAGGGCGCGGGCATCTCCATGGGCATGGGTGGAAAAGAGGGCGCCATCGACCGCGTATACTTAGTCAACGGCAGGCTGACCGCTCACGTCATTGGGAATACTGCTCCCGTGGGCATCTGCGGCAGTGGTGTAGTGGATGCCGTCGCCTGTCTGCTGGACGCTGAGCTTTTGGACGAGACCGGCTATCTGGAGGACGGTCTCGCCGTGATCGCCCCGCCGGTCACCTTTACGCAGGAGGACGTGCGGGCGGTTCAGCTGGCAAAGTCTGCTATCCACGCGGGCATTCGCACGCTTCTTCATACGGCGGGGATTGCACCTGAGGCGGTCGCGACGTTAGCGATTGCGGGCGGCTTCGGCAGTTATCTGGGCACCGCCAACGCCTGTAAGATCGGTCTGTTGCCGTCGGAGCTGCGCACTGCCATCCGCGTCATCGGCAACGCCGCGCTGGCAGGGGCGTCGATCATTCTGCTGAACCGCGATCTGCGCGAAGAGTGTGCGTGCTACGCCAAGGGCGCGGTGGTGGAGCTGTCCACCAACCCCGTGTTTGCGGACGAATACATGGAGCGGATGCTGTTTTAAGTCTTTTTGTCGAACAAATTTGGGCAGATTGAGAAAAAACTTTCGTTTTGCTATTGATTTTTTGTTCAAAATTTGTTATAATCATGATCGGAGCAGCTTTCCGCGTTTCTGTATCAAACGCGGCAGGCTGCTTCTTTGAACCGAAGAAGGTTTTTCTGCGTACAACCAAGCAATTTACGGAAAGAGAGGTACCGATATGAGCAGAAAATACAGATTATCCACCGCGCTGGACGTAGACGACATTCTGATGGAATGCACGTCCTACGCTATGCGTCTTGCCAACGAAAAATACGGCTTTCAGCCGCCCATGACCATCTATGAAAAGGATAGCTGGGGAAAGAACGGTACCCGCGCGGATACGATCTATCCCTATTTCAGTGACGCGGAGTTTTACCGCACGCAGCCGGTCTACGAGGGGGCAAAGGAGTTCGTCCGTCGGCTCAGCCAGATGACCGAGGTCTACATCTGCACTGCCGTTCCCCCCGAATTTATGGGCATCCGCGCCCAGCGGATCCGGGAGGAGTTTCCCGAGATCCCTTCCGACCACATCTATATGGGAGCGGGAAAGGACAAGATCCACACCGACATCCTGTTCGACGACGCTCTGCACAATATTCTGAACTCGGGCGCAAAATATCCCATTCTCATGCGCCGCCCCTGGAATCAGGAGGCTACCGGAATGTTGGCGGTGACCAGCTACGACGAGTTCCTCCAATTGGTGGAGGTCATCGCGGGCAGCTACTCGGTCAGCGCGGACAATCAGCCGACAGGCGATGCCGATATTGTGGTGCTGGTAGGACCCTCGGGAAGCGGCAAATCCAAGCTGGCGACCCGCCTGTTGGAGCGCACCGATCGCTTTGAGAAGTTGGTCAGCTATACCACCAAGGATCCCACTGCGGTGGAGCCCAACGAGTGGTATAATTACGTTTCGCTGGACACCTTCCGCAGTATGTGCGACAGCGGCGAGATGTTCCAATCCACCATGTACGCGGGGCACGGCTACGGCTCTCGCAAGGCAGATATTGAGCAGATTCTCAGAGAAGGCAAGCGGGTGCTGACTACTATGGACATCTGCGGTGCCATGTCGCTGAAGACCAACTTCCCGAACGTGGTCACCATCTACATCAAGCGGGAGAAGAAGGCGCTGATGGCGAACATCCTCAAAAAGAACGCTACCAACGAAAACAAGGTCAATCGGCTGTGTGCTATCGAATACGAGCAGCAAAACGCGGAGCTTTGCGATTACGTCCTGCAGTTTGATACTACCTACGACGACGCGCTGGCAAGGCTGTGCGAGATCTTGAATATTACATAACGAACCGAACGGCAGAGGCAACTCTGCCGTTCAGTCTGTCGAAAAATTATAAATTTAAGCTGCCGCCAGCCAAGGAAGATGGGGTGGAGCTCGAGGAGGGGAAGAAAACTTCGGCGTTTGAGTAATGGTCGATAGTTGCGCGTCGCGCAACTATTAGAGTTCGCCATCGGCGAACTCTGGATCCCCTCCTCGATATTGATGAGATGCTTTTTCGACAAACTTACGGCAGGGGCAACTCTGCCGTTATTTTTTTGCAAAAAAGTTTCGAAATAACAAAACTTTAACATTTTGTAATCATTTCGCAAACAAGCGAGGTGTAGAATACAGTCACAGAAACGAAAACAGAGAGAAAAAAGGAGAGAATAAATCATGACTAAGAAAATCGCAGAAGTGAATGAGAAGATCGCAGAGGGCGTAGTGACCGGCTATAAGAAGATCGAGGAAGGCGTGGTTACCGGCTACAAGAAAATCGAAGAGGGCGTTGTGGAAGGCTTTAACAAAGTAAACGACGCCATCGTGGAAAAGGTGTTCACCAAGGAGGGTGAGACCGTTGAGGAAGCCAAGGCAAGAATGAGCGCGGCGGCAGAAGCATGCACCGCCTCCTCTAATCAGATTATCGAAAAGCACAAGGCAGAACAGCAGAAAAGAATGGAAAAGCAGCAGGAAATGATCAACGCTTCTATCGAAGCCTCCAAAAACGCGGGAAAGGTCAACCGATAAACTGCCATCCGAGAGAAAAGCAATGGTAAACGAGAACAACGTATTTCGATACAATTATTCGGCGGCAAGTCAACGCGAGGTAGAGAGCATCCGAAAGAAGTATCTTCCGCCCGAGGAGAACAAGCTGGAAAAGCTGAAGCGTCTGGATCATCGGGTGCAGACGGCGGGGATGATCCCCTCCCTGTCTGCGGGGATCGGCGGCGCACTGGTCTTTGGAGTAGCGCTTTGCATGGGGCTGGACATCCTGTGGGGCGGCTTGATCGGGGCGATCCTGCTGTCGATTCCCGGAGTAGTGGCGATGCTGGCGGCGTATCCGCTGTTTGTTAAGGTCGCCGCCGACACAAAAAAACAGCTTGCACCCGAGATCCTTCGGCTTGCCGACGAGATCAGCGCGGGGATGACCGACAATCGGCGCGATGAGCCCCGTCGCGACGAAAAAAGAGCGGTTTAACAAAACAGAAACGAAATTTCATCAAATTGTAAACATCCGTCGAATATAATTCGATCAGTAAGAGTGAAGTGAGGAGAAAATATGAATCAGCACGATCAGGAATTTCTGGTACAGAAAATCCGCACACAATATACCGAAAAAGAAGCTACCGAACTGGATGAGCTTCGTGCGCTGGACAAAAAAGTCAAGCGCCCCGCCAACCTGTTTGCCTATATCTTCGGCAGTATCGCCGCTATCGTAATGGGTGCGGGCATGAGCCTTGTAATGACCGACATCGGTTCTACCGTCGGCATTGCCGATCCCATGATCCCCGGCGTTGCCATCGGCTTGGTAGGCCTTGCAATGGCACTCATCAATTATCCCATCTTCAAGGGGATCCTCGGCTCCCGCCGCAAGAAGTACGCCGACCGCATCGTTGCGCTCAGCGACAAGATCATGAATAACGGTTAAAAAACTATATAATAAAAGGAGAAAAACACAATGGCAAATTTTCTGAAGAACGCATTCAAGGATATGAAGGAGTCCGCAAAGGCACAGCACGAGGTTGACAAAGCAAACTTTGCGGCAGTCAAGGCTGAATCCAAGGCACAATGGGAAGAGGCAAAGGCAATGGGCAAGCCCGAATCCCGTAAGGCGCTGGAGCAGGCAAAGCGCGACGAACAGATCGCAGATGCGAACGTCCGCATCGCTATTGCCAACGAGCGTATCGAAGCGGCAAAAAAGGCAGGTAAATAAGAGTTACAGGATTGGCGAGGCGCAGATTTTGCGTCCCGCCGAAGCCTGCTTGGAAAGGGAAGCGCGATGAAACGGAAATATCAGATCAAAAAGAACGATCAGGTCGAGGAACGGTATTACAATTATATTCCGGGACGGTTTATTTTGGCGATCCTCATCACGGTACTGGAGATTTTGGCGGTGATAGGGATCCTGGTCGCGCTTTGCTGGTTCGTGCCATACTTCTATCTGCTGGCATTTGCCACCGAGATCGCCTGCGTGGTGACCATCATCGCCTCGGATGACAATCCCGACTATAAAGTGCCGTGGTTGCTCTTTGTGCTGATCGTCCCCATTGCGGGCTTCATGCTCTATCTGATGTTCTACTCCCGCAAGCTGAATCGGCGGTTCGTCCGACGGATGGAAGATCTGAAAAAGCTGCGGTATTCCGAGGAGCCTGCCCGCGATCTTGCACGGATGGAGCGGCTGGAGGCGGAAAGCCCCATGGCGGCGTCGCAGGCGAAGATGCTGGTAAAGATCGCCGATGCACAATTGTTTGACAACACGAAGCAGACCTATTTCTCGCTGGGCGAGGAGATGCACCCTCAAATGCTTGCCGATCTGGAAAAGGCGGAGCATTTCATCTATTTGGAATACTTCATCATCGAGGAAGGAAAGTTTTGGAACTCCATCTTAGCGGTGCTGAAACGCAAAGCGGCGGCGGGCGTGGATGTAAAAGTGGTCTACGACGACATCGGCTGTATGATGACCCTGCCCGGGAACTACTATAAGATCCTGCGATCCTACGGGATCGACGCGGCACCCTTTTCCATGCTGCGCGGACAAGCCGACAGCGAGTTCAACAACCGTTCTCACCGAAAGATTCTGGTGATCGACGGTAAAGTGGGCTATACGGGCGGCATCAATCTGGCAGACGAGTATATCAACGAGGTGGTGCATTTCGGGCATTGGAAGGACACCGCCATCCGTCTGGAGGGAGAAGCCGTTTGGGAGCTGACTCGTCTGTTCACCGTGGATTTTGGTATCAACGTGAAACAAATGCCCAAGATCAAGGTGGAGCTTTACCCGAAACAGCCCGAGATCCGAGCGAACGGTTGGGTGATCCCCTTCGGCGACGGCCCGCACCCGTTGTACGAGCGGCGAGTCGGCAAGAGCGTGATTCTGAATCTGTTGGCCAGCGCGACCCGTTACGTTTGGATGACCACGCCCTACCTGATCATCGACAACGAGCTGTGCGGTGCCATTGAAAACGCCGCTCTGCGCGGGGTCGAGGTCAAGATCATTACACCCCACATTCCCGACAAGAAGCTGGTCTTTGGGATGACCCGCAGCTTCTATCCCCGTCTGATGGCGGCAGGTGTGGAGATCTACGAATACGAGCCGGGCTTCATTCACGCCAAGAGCTATCTTGCCGACGACCGGTACGCCATGATCGGCACCATCAATCTGGACTATCGCAGTTTGGTGCATCATTTCGAGAACGGCGTGTGGATGTACAAATGCGAGGCAATCGGTGCACTGAAGCGGGACATTGAAGCGACGCTGGAAAAATGTATCCCGATCACCTCGGAAAATACCAAACCCAAGCTGCGTGAGCGGATCGTTCGCTCACTGGTGCGCATCTTCGCACCGATGCTGTAACCCCAAACTCGGAGGAAACGATGAATTTAATCCGTAGAGTATTTGCTCGTCTGGAGCGAAGCAACAAAAAGATGCTGATCAACTCGTCGGGCTCCACGCCCGGTGCAAAGATGGAGAAGATCCGCTCAGGTCAATCCTATCTGTATCAGAAAAACGGGATGGAGAGCGAAGTGTTCGAGATCACGTTTTACAAAAAAGTCAGCGGCGCTCTGCTGAATCAAGCGCTGATGGAAACAATCAAGCGGTATCCCTATATCAATACTAAGCTGGTAGAGCTGGACGGTGACTTTTATATCATCCAAAATGAAATGGCACTGACCGCCAAGCGCACGCGGGAGCTGGCGCGGCTGGGGCATATCAGCTGCGGCTACCATTTGGTGGACGTCACCTATTTCGAAAAATCGGTCTATATTTCCTGGCACCACGCTTTGTGCGACGGAAAAGGGATCAAGCCCTTCGTGGAGACGCTGATCTACTACTATTGCAAGCTCAAATACAGAAGCCGTGCCGGCGCCGACGGTATTCGGCTGGCGGATTCGCCGCTCCTGCCGGGGGAGACCACCGAACCGAACCTGAGCAGTTACTCCTTCGACGAGCGCAAAGAGCCCGTGAACGTATCGCGGGACGCTTACGCGATCCCCGAAAACGTCATCGAGGAGCACGAAACCGACTACCGCTACGACGTGCAGGTTCCCGCCGCCGATTTTATGCGGGTGTGCAAGGAAAACCGCGCTACGCCCGCGATCCTGACCTCACTTTTGGTCAGCGAAGGAATCGCCCGCCTCTATCCCGACTTCGATAAGCCGATCAACGCCAATGTTGCCGTAGACATCCGCGACGCGTTGGATCTGCCCAATACCTTCAAAAACTGCGTGCGGAGTATGCCGCTCCCCTTTCCGAGAGAATTTCTCTCCCTTTCCCTTGCGGAGCGCGCCGAGCGGCAAAGAGCGCTTCTGAACGCGCAACGGGACAGAGACAATCTGCGCCGTGCGGCAAACGCCTCTCTGGGAATGTTCGATAAGCTGGACGCCTTGCCGGATTATCAGTCTAAGCAGGGAATGATGGGCTTCTTTAACGGAATGCTCCTCAACACCTACTTTATCAGCTATTTGGGGAAAATGGTCGTAAACGAAAATGCACGGTATATCGACACCGTTGGCTTTTACAATTCCGGTGCTGCCGGACTTGGCGTAAACATCCTGTCCTGCGGAGATAAATTCTGCTTCAATTTCAAGCAGAGCTTTGAATCGGATCAATACGTGAAGGCGTTTCTGGCGGGGCTGGATCGGCTGGGGGTATCCTATCGGGCAAGCGATGCGATCCCGTTTTTGACCCCCAACGATGCGATTATCAAAAGAAAATAGTGAAAAGGAGACATAAAACATGAACGCTATTGAAATCAGAGGATTATCCAAAAGCTTCCGCGGGATGTACGCGGTGGATCACCTCAATATGACCGTCCCCGTGGGAGCGATCTACGGCTTTATCGGTGAAAACGGTTCGGGTAAATCTACCACCGAAAAGCTGATCTGCGGTCATCTCGTTCCCAATGAGGGCGAGATAAAACTGTTCGGCAGAGAGTATACCGACGCAGGAGTGCGGGTGCGCGTAGGCGCGCTGATCGAAAACGCGGGTTGCTTTCCCGGATCCAGCATTTATCAGAATCTGATGATGCAAGCCATCAATCTGAATCTGGAAAACCGTGACGAGGAGATCCGTCGCGTGCTGAAGATCGTTCGGATGGAACAGCACGCTTCGCTGAAATTCAAAAAGTGCTCGCTGGGTATGAAGCAACGCGTCGGCATCGCCATGGCACTGCTGGGCGACCCCGCCCTGCTGATTTTGGACGAGCCCATCAACGGTCTGGATACCGACGGTATGAGAATTATGCGGGAGATCCTCGTAGACATTACGCAAAACTACGGCTGTACCGTGCTGATCTCCTCGCACCTTTTGGGTGAGCTGGAGAAGATCGCGACCCATTACGGTATCATCCGACAGGGCAAGATGATCGTGGAGATGTCTGCCGCCGAGCTGGAGGGCAGAGCGCGGGTGTTCGTGTCGGTCAAGACGAAGGATCTTGTCGGTGCGAAGACCGCATTGAAAGCGAAATACACAACCGTCAAGGAAGAGGACGGATATTTGCGCGTGTACGACGTGGACGATACCGAGTCTATCGTGGAGTATCTGCTCCAAAACGGTCACGTGGTCAGCGAGATCAAGAAGAACAAGATCGGACTGGAAGAGTATTATGTTGAGCTGATGTCACAGCCTACGGCTCAGAAGGAGGAGAAGTAATATGGAAAACGTACGTAAGCTCAAATTTGAATCCCCCGGCTTTATCCAAAGACTGAAGGGAATGCTAGGTGTGGATTTCTACCGCCTTTTCCATACGCCCCTGTTTTACATTTTCCTCGTCATTTCCGCCATCATTCCCGCAATGGTATCGGCAATGACGATGATGCCCGACCAAAGCGGCAATACCATGGAGCCGCTTTATTCCAACGTGTGGCAGATCATTGCCGCCTCCGAGCCGCTGTATGTGATCCGTAGCATCGCCGATTACGCCAATATGAACATGGTCTTCATCTTCGGCGGTATCATGGTGTCCATCTTCATCGGTCACGACTACAAGAGCGGTTATGTCAAACAGCTTTTCACTACCCACGCCAAGAAGCAGGACTATATGATCTCCAAGAGCCTTGTGTGTGCTTTTGCAATGGCTTGTATGTGCGTCAGCTATTTCATCGGCGGTACGGTCGCCGGACTTTTGGTCAGCTATGCAACCGACGTGAATGTTGGATCCCTGCTGATTGCTATTTTGGGTAAAATCGTTATGAGTCTGGGCTGGGCAAGCCTATACACCTTCCTGAATATCATTTTCCGCAGATATTTCGGCATTTCTATCGCATCCAGTTTCTTCTTCGGTACGGGCATTCTGATTATCGGTGCCGCAGCCATCGTCGAAAATCTGTCGCTTCCCACGTCTTTCCTGAACATTTTCCTGTACGGTGCGTCGGTCAACGCCTGTCTGGTCAGCGGAATCGGATCTTTGCTGATCTGCATCGTGGTATCCGTGGCGTGGGCACTGATCTACAACCTGCTGGGCACGCGGATATTGTACAAAAGCGACGTATATTGATAGGAAGGCGGGCGTGAAACGATGCGTACGGCGATCCGAGCGATACCGCTCACGCCCCTGCTTGCAGAGCGCGCAAATAGCAAAATGAAAGGATAATTTGAAGAATATGAACGCAATCGAAATCAGAGATCTGACCAAGAATTTCGGTCAGAAGCAAGCCCTCAGCGGTCTGAATATGACCGTTCCCGAGGGCGCGATCTACGGCTTCATCGGCGAAAACGGCTCCGGTAAATCCACCACGGAAAAGCTGATCTGCGGACTGATCCACAAAAGCGGCGGTGAGATCAAACTCTTCGGAAGAGACCATACCGATCCGGACGTCAGAGCGAAGGTCGGCGTGCTGATCGAAGCTCCCGGCTGCTTCCCAGGCATGACCGTATGGAACAACCTGATGCTCCAGGCAGCTAATCTGAGCATTCCCGACCCGGAGAAGGCTGTCGTAAAGGTTCTCAAAACCGTGAGAATGGAGGGCGCTGCCTCCAACAAATACAAAAACTGCTCCCTCGGAATGAAGCAGCGCATCGGCATCGCCATGGCACTTCTGGGTGAGCCCGCTCTGCTGGTGCTGGACGAGCCTATCAACGGTCTGGACGCCGACGGTATGAGGATTATGCGGGAGGTGCTGACCGACGTGACCCAAAATCACGGCTGTACGGTTGTGATCTCCTCCCACGTTTTAGGCGAGCTGGAGAAGATCGCCACCCATTACGGCATCGTCCGCGGCGGTAAAATGCTTTGCGAGATGACCGCCGCTGAGCTGGAGGCGGATTGCCGCACCTTTGTGGCGTTGCAGACGAAGGAGATGAGCAGAACGCGCTCTATCCTCTGCGGAAAATACTCCCGCGTGGAGGAGGACGAAAGCGGCTACATCCGCGTGTACGATGCAGAAAGTCCCGAGGAGATCGTCACGTATCTGTACGAAAACGGGATTCTGGTCAGCGAGATCAAGACCGACAAGATCGGTTTGGAGGAATATTATATCGACCTGATGAGCGCGAAGGAGGGCAGATAATTTATGGAAAAGAGATTTGAACGCAAAAGCTTCGGCAAACGCCTCAGCAGTATGCTGAAGGTAGACTTCCGCAGACTGTTCACCTCGCGGATCTTTTACATCATCGTCGCCGCCTGCCTCGTGATGCCCATTCTGATCCTCGTGATGACCACCATGATGGACGGAATGGAAACCACCGACCCGCAGACCGGGGAAGTATCCGTGATCGAAGGCTTTGACAATGCCTGGCAGATCATCGGAACGGTCAGCAGCGAAAGCGAGGAGAGTGCGACGGTCACGGATTCTGCCGCGGGCGGCGATGCCGGTGCAGGTATGGGCATGGGAATGGATCTGACCGGTATGTGCAATATCAACCTGCTGTTTTTCGGCGTAGCTGTTTTGGTCTGCCTGTTCGTGGCAGAGGATTTCAGAAGCGGATATGCCAAAAATCTGTTTACGGTTCGCGCCCGAAAGACCGATTACGTGGCATCCAAAACCATCGCAGGCTTCGTCGGCGGCGTGCTTATGATCCTGTGCTTCTTCGTCGGCACGCTGGCGGGAGGCGCGATCGCGGGACTTCCCTTTGAAATGACGGGCTTCGGAATCGCGGAGCTTGTCATGTGTATGCTCTCCAAATTGTTGCTGGTTGCCGTGTTCGTGCCCATCTATCTTGCCGTCAGCGTTGCGGCAAAGCAAAGAGCCTGGCTTTCCATCCTGGGTTCGCTGGGAATCGGGATGTTGCTCTTTATGATGATCCCGATGCTGACTCCCCTCAACGCAACCGTTATGAACGTATGTCTGTGCCTTGTCGGCGGAGCCATGTTCAGCATAGGACTGGGAGCGGTCAGCAATTTGATATTGAAGAAGACCAGCTTGGTATGATCTTCCGAACAACACCGAAACATCTCGGTGTTGTTCTTTTTTGGCAAAAACTATCTGTCAATGCTCGAAAAAATTACGGTTCGGTACTTGACAAGGCCTAATTTGTGTGCTACAATAACTATGTATCCATATATGAAATAATATGATGCGGTAGTATCCCCTTCGTATGGTTTCCTTCGGGAGCGATTGAACGGGGGGCTTCCGATAGAAGAAAGAATATGCGAAAAACTATATCAATCATTCTAAAGACGGTCACCACCGTTTTGGTCGCTATCGCCGTGATCATTGCGATCATGCTGGTGGGAATGCGGATCTTCGGATTCCACGTGTATACCGTCCTTTCGGGCTCTATGGAGCCTACTTATCACGTGGGTTCGTTGATCTACGTCAAAGAAGCGGATGTTGACGATCTGAAAGCGGGAGACGTCATCACCTTTATGCTCTACGATCAAACCACCGCTACGCACCGTATCGTGGAGGTCGTTCCCGACGAGAACGATCCCAACGTGGTTCGTTACCGCACCAAGGGCGATGCCAACCCGATCGAAGACCAGCAGCTGGTTCGTTATGAAAACGTGATCGGCACGCCCGTCTTTACCATTCCCTACATGGGGTATGTCGCCAATTATATTCAACAGCCCCCCGGCATCTACGTTGCCATTGCAGTCGCGGCTGTGCTGGTGATGCTGGTGTTCTGTGCGGACGGTCTGTCCGAGAAGAAGGAGGAGCCGACTCCTGCGGCGGAGACTGCAAATGAAGCCGCTCCCTCTTCCGAAGCAGCGGAAGCAGAGGCGATCTCCCAAGAGAGCGCCGCCGATCCCGCATCGCAGGAGGATGCCGTCGAAGATCCCGCATCCCAAGAGGATCGGTCGGCTGAATAAGACACATTTCTACGTTGGTAGTATGATACAATAAATGAGGTAAATCAAATGAAAAAACGCAGTTTGATTCTGATCGCGGCACTGACCGCGGTTTTGGTGGTTTCCGCTACCGTGGTCGGCACCCTCGCCTATTTGTTGGACGAGGAGCAGGCAGTAAATACTTTTACCGTTGGTAATGTTTCTATTTCCTTGAACGAAACAGACGTGGACGGCGACGGAGATACCCAAGCCAATGAATACCATTTGGTGCCCGGTGCCGAGTATGTGAAGGATCCTACCGTTACGGTGGATGCGCGCAGTGAGAGCTCCTACGTGCGTATGATCCTGACCGTGCACAACTGCAGTGCGGTACAGGCGATCATTGACGACGAGATCAACGGTCTTGCCGATTACGCAGATCTGCTGGGCGGCTGGGACGAAACGGTTTGGCTGTATCAGGGCTTTGCCCACGACGCCGACGCCAATACCATCTCTTTCGAGTTCCGCTATCACACCACCGTAGACGGCTTTGATGCAGAGGGCAATGCCGCAGACGAGGTTCTGCCTGCACTCTTTACCACGCTGATTCTGCCCGATACGCTGGACGGCGCCGATCTCAAGTCCTTGGTGGACGGCGACTTTAAGATGGTCGTGGAGGCACACGCGATCCAGGCACTGGGCTTTGAAAACAACGAGGACGGCGCGTGGGCTGCTTTTGAGGAGCAGATCAGCCGCTGATCGGCACGATAACCGATTTTTGTCGGACGGGCTCGCCCATCCGTGAAAATAACCAAAGCAAAATACAAATCCGTGAGAAAGGAGGAACACGATATGAGAAAGGGAAATGCGAATGGAAATGGCAATATCGCCAAGCGTACCGGTGTAAAGATCCTGATCCTGTGTCTGTCTCTGCTGCTCGTTGCAGCGGGCGCGGTAGGCGGAACTCTTGCGTGGCTGATCTCCAAAACCTCTCCCGTGGTCAACACCTTTACTTACGGTGACATCAATATCACCTTGAAGGAGACCGACCCCGAGGGAAATGACGATCCCACCGATAACTCCTACATTATGGTACCCGGTCATACCATCTCCAAGGATCCCTTGGTGACCGTGCTTGCGGGCAGCGAAGCCTGCTGGCTCTTTGTGAAGGTGGATGAATCCGCTAATTTGGGCGATTTTATCGAGTATACCGTAGCAGAGGGCTGGATCGCACTGGACGAGACCGATTATGCCGGTGTGTACTACCGCGAGGTGGATGCAGTTACCGAGGATACCGAGTTTGGCGTTCTGGCAGGCGATCAGGTAACCGTTTTAGAGAACGTGACCAAGGAGATGCTCAACAATCTAACCGCTGACACTTATCCCACCCTGACCTTTACCGCTTACGCCGTACAGCGTGACGGAGAGGTGGAAGCCATCGACACCGCCGCGAAGGCGTGGGCGATCGCAGTCGCTGAGAGCGAATGATCAACCGTGATGATGTAAACGGCATAGCCGCCTACATACAAAATTTATTTTATGAAAGGAAGATCTCATGAAAAAGAAACTTCTCATGTGCCTTAGCATTGCTCTGATCGCCGCACTGGCTATCACCGGCACTATGGCATACTTCACCGACACCGAGTCTGCGACTAACGTCATGACCATCGGTAACATCGACATCGAGCTGAACGAACAGCAGCGCGTGGACGATGCCGCAAACCAGCACAAGCTCGAGGACTTCGAGCAGGCTATGACCCTGATGCCTGCAGCTTACGAGGGCACCAGCATCCCGTGGGCAGATCCCGCTGATTGGGTGGTTGCCAACGATTCCGCTTGGAAGGTCGTTGCCGACAACGGCGACGTACACGACAAGTTCGTGACCGTTACCAACACCGGTACTAACGAGGCTTACGTCCGCGTGATCGTTGCTTACGAGGGCGATGCCATCAACGGCAAGGATATTCACATCGTTCATAATACTACTACCAGCTCCGATCCTGCTGTTTCGGGCGAGTTTGCTGCTACCGATTTCATTGAAAACGTTACCATCGATGGTCAGCGTTACGATTTGATCGTTTACACCTACGCGAATCCCGTTCAGCCCGGCGAAACTACCATCCCCTCCCTGAAGCAGATCTACATGGATAAGACCACCACTCAGAAAGAGGCGGCAAAGTACGGCACTACCTACGATATTCTGGTTCTGTCTCAGGCGGTACAGACCGCATCCGGCTTTACCGGCGCTGTGAACGCACTGGATTCTGCATTCGGTAAAGTAGACGCTGCCAATGCAAGAGTATGGTTCACCGGTGCTACTCCTGTTGACGTAGCAACCGACGCAGAGTTGAAGGAGGCTCTTTCCGCTGATGAAAAGAACATCGTGATCAACCTGACCGCTGACGTTACTTACGACGTAGCAGCGTGGGCAGCCAACGGTATGGGCGGCGCTTCTACCGAATCTATCGTGATCAACGGCAACGGCTACACCCTGAACTTTAAGCAGACCGACAGCGACTGGAACAATGTAGTCACCAACAATGGTGCTACCCTTACCATCGTAAACGCTGATATCACCAACTCCGGTCATAACGACGGTCCTTGGAACAGACACGACATCAACTTTGCTTGTGACGTGGTTCTGACCAACGTAAACTCCGATAAGGCTCTTGCATTCAAGGCAGGCGCATCCTTGACTAACGTAACTGTTTCCGATGCTAATACCAGCGACACTTACGCCATTTGGATTCAGCCCAACGGTCAGACCGTGTCTTTGGACGGTTGCACTATCGATATGATTGATTGCACCGACGGTCGCGGCATCAAGATCGACGAGCAGTACGTAAGCGCTCCCGCAAAGGTTACTCTGAACGTAAAGGATACCACCTTCCTGACCGAAGAGAAGGGCGCGATCCTGGTGAAGTCTGCTGCAGGCGCTGTGATCAACCTCAACAATGTTGACATCTCCGAAGTAGCTGCAGACCCCGTATATCCCGTTTGGATCGACGAAGCAAGCGCTGCATATGCTTCTCTCGTAACCGTCAACGGTGGCACTGCAATCGTTGAGGGTACTGTTACCCTTACCGTTGTCGATTCTGTTGAAGAAACGATCGCGGCACTGGATGCCGGCGCGATCAACGTTGCTGTGAAGGGTGCTACCTTTACCGCGAATCCCTTTAACGGTCATTACTATGTAGACCGCAACATTCATTTTGTTGATTGCACCTTTACCGCAAATATGAACTATATGTACATCAACAACGCTACCTTCACTAACTGCATCTTCGACTGCGGTAGCGCTAACTCCGCCGTTCACTACGATGAGTCGTTCGGTGACTTGGTGTTCAATGATTGTACCTTCGTCTCCGGCAAGATTCAGATCGGTGCCAATAAAGAGGTTACCGGCACCGTAACCTTCAACAGATGCGAATTTGCCGAGACTGCTTCTACCTCCATTTGGTCTGAAGCGGGTATCCGCGTGTACAGCCCCGCTGAGTTTAACAACTGCGAGTTCAACAACCGCGTTGTTTTGGCAGGCTCTAACGATCTTCCCATCACCTTCAATCAATGCACGATGAATGGCGGCGATCCCGTTTATTATACGGATAACACCGACGGCATTATCCGTGGAGGCAATATCCCCGCTGTTACGATTCAGTAATTGGCAAATTCTATAAAGTGTCTCTAACGGCAAAGCCGTAAAACGTAAAATAAAATCACGAAAGGAAACCATCACCATGAAGAAGAAACTTCTCCTTTGCCTCAGTATCCTGCTGATTGCCGCAATGGCAATCACCGGTACGATGGCATACTTCACCGACACTGACACCGACGTCAACGTAATGCTTTTCGGTAACGTTGATATCGATCAGATCGAGCAAGAATGGAATGACGATCAGAACGCCCTGGTCGATTTCACTCAAAACAAGCCCTTGTTCCCCTACGTAGGCTCCTTCGGTTGGGAAAACACCGATAATGCTGACGGCGCATACCGTCGTTTCACCATGAACAACGTCATCGACAAGTACGTTTCGGTTAAGAACACCGGCAAGAGCGAAGCATACGTTCGCACCGTCATCGCTCTGGAAATGGGCGATTACACCTACGAAGAATTTGATCTGGTAGGCGTTTCTATCAACAGCGCGAACGGTTCCGAGTTCCAGTTTGACGGCGCTTGGAACTGGGGCGGCGATTTCGTAGCAGAGATCGACGGTCACAACTACTACATCATGGTCGCAACTCATGAGGATCCGATTATTCCCGGCGAGACCACCATCCCGAGCCTTCTGCAGGTTTATCTGTCCAAAGAAGCGGACAATGCTGAGGTTGAAAAGCTGGATGGCAACGGCAACGGTACTTACGACATTCTCGTGAAGTCCATGGCTGTGCAGACTGCAGGCTTTGCCAATGCGGAAGAGGCAATGAAAGAAGCGTTCGGCACTCCTTCTGCTGAAACGGTAGCAGAGTGGTTCGGCAGCGTAAACATTCCCGTTGCTGTTTCCTCTGTGGAAGATATGGTAGCGGCGCTGGAAGCCGGCGAGACCGACATCGTTGTAAAGGGCGTTAAGTTCACCGAGAACCCTTTTAACGGTCGGTATTATGTAGACCGCAATATCGATTTCGTTGATTGCGAATTCGCTGCCAACATGAACTATATGTACATCAATAACGCTACTTACACCAACTGCACCTTCGATTGCGGCAGCGCTAACTCTGCCGTTCACTACGACGAGCTGTTCGGTGACCTGGTGTTCAATGATTGTACCTTCGTCTCCGGTAAGGTTCAGATCGGTGCCAATAAAGAGGTTACCGGCACCGTAACCTTCAACAGATGCGAATTTGCCGAGACTGCTTCTACTTCCATTTGGTCTGAAGCGGGTATCCGCGTGTACAGCCCCGCTGAGTTTAACAACTGCGAGTTCAACAGCCGCGTTGTTTTGGCAGGTGCTAACGAGCTTCCCATCACCTTCAATCAATGCACGATGAACGGTGGCACTCCCGTTTATTATACCGATAACACCGACGGCATTATCCGCGGCGGCAATATCCCCAGCGTTACCGTGAACGACTAATAACGAAGCTGCCCACTCCCGCTCCCCGTGGAAGTGGGCGGCAATCAAGGGCATACGCTCTGCCCGTGCCTTTGATTGATGAATAATCTCCAAAATGCGAGCGGCTGATCCGTTTGCAGAAGAATTATTTTTGAAAGGAAACAAACCACCATGAAAAAGAAGATTTTGGTCGTACTGAGCCTTCTTCTGATCGCGGCTATGGCAATCACCGGCACCGTGGCTTATCTTACCGACGAGGAAAGCGACGTCAACGTGATGACCGTAGGCAACGTCAGCATCAAACAGCACGAGTACGAACGCGCCGTTGACGAGAACGGAAATTACATTTCCGCCGATGACACTGACGACTATGGCTACACCCCCGATGAACTGAAAGAGTTCGAGCAGGATAAGCCCATTGTTCCCGCCGTTTACGACACTATTATGTGGGACGACAGAAACGGCTCTCAGGATGCTTCCGGCGAGCAGAGCCATCAGCAGTCCTGGGGACAGGTCGGCGCTCCCGGCTCCAACCAGCTGTTCGACGCTGATATGGGTAACGTCATCGATAAGTTCGTTTTCGTAGAGAACGACGGTAAGTCTGACGCTTACTACCGTACCATTATCGCCATCGAGTGTCCCGAAGGGCTCAATCCCGACCTGATCCACTTGAACGTAAACGGCAACTCCCGCTTCACTTGGAGCGATATCGGTTACATTACGCTTGACGGCGTACAGTACTTCCTCAAGGTAGCTCAGTACAACGAAGTGCTGACTCCCGGCGAGGTTTCCCGTCCCTCTCTGCTGCAGGTATTCCTGGATAAGGAAGCTACCAACGACGACATGGCTCTCTTCGGTGAAAAGATGGAGATCCTCGTTGTATCTCAGGCAGTGCAGGCTGACGGTTGGGCTGATAAGGACGGCTCCGGCACTGCCGCTGACGATGCTCTGAACACCGCATTCTACCCCGTTACCACCGGTACTCATCCTTGGGTTGATTCGGTTACTGTTAGTGATACCGACGTGACCGTTTCCAAGATCATCAATACCGACGCTACTGCAATCACCGTTGAGGCTGATTCTGCAACCAACAACGTTACCGTTACCAGCACCGCTATCTATGCAGATACTCTGTTGGAAGCCGATAAGGATATTTGGGTGATGTTTGATGGTGTTGAGGTCACTGCCGACACCGGTATGATCTTCAACAACTACAATACTACCCTGATCCTCGACGGCGGCGACTTCACCATCGCTGACGGCGTTTTGGCTACCTTCACCTCCGGCGGTCAGGTTGTTTACGTTACCGCTCCCGTTACCGTAAACGGTACCGAGATTACCGCTGAGAACTACAGCGAATATTTGGTAAACTGCCTCGTATTCTTCTATTATTAATGTAGAATACCAGAGGAGAGAATCCTTCGGAGACTCTCCTCCGGCAGTCCAAGGGCATAAGCTCCGTTTGTGCCCTTCGACAGCCGATTTTACTACGTTCCATTACACGAAAGGAGACGATCCATTTGAAAAAACGCAGAATTTTCAAGTTCATAACCCTCGTTCTGTCGGTTATTCTCGTTTTGACCGTAGCCGTACAGACCACGATGGCATTTATTGTAGCCGGTGCGCCTTCGGTCACCAATACCTTCAAGCCCTTTGAGGCAATTGTCAACGACCTGTTGATCCAAAAGACGGTCGAGCATCCTTTCGGTGCGGATTATGTGATCCCGGACGATATCGCGTTTGATTTTGAGGTGAATCTCGGAGCGCTGTACGCCGAGACAACCGTTTCCACTACCGCCGGCGATCTCGTTGCGGATGAAAACGGCGTGATCACCGTTACTGCGAAACCCGGCGCCTCGGTTGGCATCGTCGGCATTGACGAGGGAACTGAGGTAACCGTTACCGAGCTGCAAAAGCTTCCCGGCTTCTCGGTCAAGGACGGCGTTGCGTCCAAGGCAGTGACCGTTTCTGCCGACGGCACCGTCACCGTCGATTTTACGAACGTATACGCACCCGAAAAGGTGCTGCCTACCAATATCAATATCACCGGCTCAAAGGAGTTGGAGGGCAGAGATTGGCAGGACGGAGACGTCTTTACCTTCCTGCTGGAGTATGATGACGGCAGCGAAGAATGGAAGTCGCTGGGCGAGCGCTCGGTCACCTATGATGCCGAGAATGACGGCTTCAACCGATTCGACTTTACCGAGGCGTTGGCAGAGGTCGAATTTACGGCGATCGGTACATACGTCTTCCGTATGTCCGAGATCGAGGGCGATCTCGATCGTGTCGATTACGACGAAACGGTCAACTATTTCAACGTAACCGTTACCGATACCGATATGGACGGCAAGCTGGAAATCAGCGGCGTTACCGCGTCTCAAAATGCTACCGTTACCGAGACGGACGGCGTATATACCGTTGACGTACTCTTCAATAACACCTTTATCCCCGTACCCGACGATATCACCGTGGACATCACCGTCAAGAAGACTGTGATCTGCACAGGGGACGAAACTATCTCCCCCAAGGACTTTGCCTTCGTGCTGGAGAACGTAGAGACCGGCGAGAAGCTGACCGTCAAGTCTGACGAAAACGGCATTGCCGATTGGAACCTGCTCTTTACCGAGGCGGATGCCGGTAAGACCTATCGCTACACGCTGAGCGAGGTCATCGGCGAGATGGTCGGTGTGACCTACGATACCACGGTCTATGAGATCGAGATCCAAATCACGCTGAGCGATGATAATAGATTGATTGCTACCGTTACCTGCGACGGCGAGGAAGTAGAGGATCTGGTTGCCGAGTTTGAGAACTCCTTCACGGCACCTGCTCCCGCACCCACTGGCGACGACAGCAACGTGATGTTCCATCTGCTGATCGCGGCGATCAGCGCAGCAGCATTGGTGTTGCTGACGGTGTACCGCAGACGGCTGGATCTTTACGAGGAGGAATAATTCGCTCCGAACGCAGGTATGATGCCTGAAAATGCAATAACCGGAACACGTTATTTCGTGTTCCGGTTATTGTGTTCGTTCGCATTCGCGAACGAATATTGGGGAGGTTTTGGTCAATGTTCCTCAAATCGCGTCAATAATCGGCGAAAATTGCCTGTCGAGCCAATATTAGTATCGCAAAATTGCACTTTTTTTTGTTAAAAAGTACATTTACAAATCCGTGTGGATATGGTATTATTATGATAACAAGAACTATGCGAACGGGAGGCGATTTTGTGCCGAAAACGCAAGTGCGGCAGTTTTGCTTTGACGGAGACGTGCTGGAGGTCGTGTTCCGATACGACGACATAAGCGGAATGCACTTCGGGGATTATCCGGATTTTGAAGAAACACCGCGACATACGCCCGGCGGACACCCGTGGGTGAACGCTATACAGGACGCCTGTCAGCACGGTGTCAATCAATACGATTCTGCCTATCAGTGCCTGGATTGCGGATCCTGCTGGTTCTACCTGAAGGAGCATCCGGGAGATCTAATCGGGATATGCCAAAACGAACTCAAACGCATAAATAGATTCAATATACACGCTGTACATTCAGAAAGGATGATGTCAAATGAAACAGAAGATCAAACTCAGACATAGATTGCTGGCAGGTTTTCTGGCGATTGCAATGTTGATCGTGGCAGTTCCCGTATTGGGTCTGTCTTCGATCGCTCCTACCACGCTGAGCCGTGTCTCCGATCCGTCCACTATGAACAACTGGACGAAGTATTTCGGTTCAAATGTGCTCAATACCGAAAATGCGGGCGGTATTTGGACCGATAAGTCGGTCTTTACCAATGCATCTGCATTTAACGGATTGATCACCATGGACGATCCCAACAACAACTTCCTGGTTGCGCTGTCGGCGATCGCCTCCAATAAGAGCATCGTCGGTTATTCTCACATTCCTACCGATACGATGCTGGTGTTGGACGTATCAGGCTCGATGAATTCAAGAATGAACGACGCAGTGGATGAGTTGGTTGCAGCCGCAAACCTTGCGATCAAACAATTGCAGGAGACCAATCGCTACAACCGAGTAGGCGTCGTCCTTTATTCGCGAGACGCTACGGTATTGCTTCCCTTGGGCAGATATGCGCACAACACCGATACATATCTGGTAAAGACCAACAAGGGCAGCGAATCGATTTGTATTAACGACAACGTCACTAAGGACAACACTGTAGTACGGGTTGCCTCCAAGCAGGTTACCGGTGCTACCTATATTCAGAGCGGTATTTATACGGCAATGGAGGAGTTGCTGGCGGTAGAAGATACCACCATCGAAGGCGACGGCTTCCAAGCGGGCACAACCCGTATGCCGATTATGGTTCTGATGAGTGACGGCGCGCCTACTTTGGCTACCGATGATTTCGCGGGTGTGACCGACAGTGACGGCAACACCTACTTTGGTAACTCCAACATCGGTGACGGCAGCTCTACCAGCGAAACGATGGGCTTCTTGACGCAGCTGACCGCATCCTATGCGAAGGGCAGAATTGAGGAGCATTACGGCAACGGCGCTCTGTTCTATACGCTGGGCATGGGTGTCAACGACGACTCGATCGCACAAAGCGTTATGAATCCCAAAAATTCCACCGACGACATCAATTCCAACTGGGAAGCTTATCTTGCTTTGGAAGAGGACGAGTATCTGGTGCTGTCCCAATGGGGTAACAATACCCGGTCGGTTGCACTCAACAAATATGCCACCGAGCAATATTATGTAGATCAGAGCTTTAGCGCGGCCAACAGCAGCCAGCTGGAAACCGTATTCCAAGCGATCGTTCAGCAGATCATCATTCAGTCTTTGTACTATCCTACCTTGGTCAGCACGACCAATCATACGGACGGTTACATCCAGTTCATCGACGATATCGGCGATTACATGGAGGTCAAGTCCGTTAAGGGCATCGTGCTGGGCAACACCCTGTTCTCCGGTGCACTGCTGGCGCAAAATTTCCAGGAGGGCGGCGGCTCGCTGGGAACCGTTGAGAACCCCCATCCGATGGGCGATGAAATGGTCTGGGCGGTCATCGACCGACTGGGCATCGACGAGCTTCCGCAGTATGATACCTACGATAAGCAGGTAGCGGTAGCCCGAGAGCTGATCAATATGGCTTACCAGCACGGTCAGCTTTCCTACACCAGCGACACCGAGTTCTCTAACTACATCGGCTGGTATGCCGATGCAAACGGTGCTTATCTGGGCTTCTGGGATCCCTCTCACAGCCCCGAGGAAGCACCTGCCGGCGCTGCATACGTCAACAAGTCTTACGGTATGCTGGGCGCTGTAAAGGACGGCTACCGCGAGAGCGATATGATGTACATCTCCATTCAGGTGCACACCGAGATCGCTACCGGACACAGCGAGGTGCTCTGGAAGATCCCCGCATCGCTGGTTCCCGTGGTGACCTATAACGTCTCTCTGACTGGTACCAGCCTGGATGATCCCGGCAACATTACCGTGGAGATCGACGATGCCGATCCTATCCGTCTGGTATTTGAGGTGGGTCTGCGCTCCGATATCACTGCGCTGAACATCGTTGACAAGTTAGGCGATGCTCAACGCAACGAGGACGGCACCTACACCTTCTACACCAACGCATGGAGCCAGGCTGCTCACGACGACGATACCTTGCTCCCCTCCGAGGCGATCAATACCGTAGCGTTCTTTGAGCCATCCGAGGAAAACGAAAGATATTACTATAACGAAAATACGACCGTTTATCAGCTGGTGAACGGTGAATACGTAGAGTATACCGGTAGTGCACAGCCCTCCGGAGACAACTTCTACCGTCAGCTTCACATCTTCCACATTACCGATGCCGAAACCGGTGCGGCTAAATTGGAGACGACCTGGGAAGCGGTGACCGCGCAGGCGCAGGCGGCGGCTAAGCGCAATGAGGACAATACCTGGTACGTTCCCAAGGGTACCGTCCGCCGTACTACTGCAGACATCGAAGAGGATAAGGTCTCCAACGTCACCGGAACCCTGCCCCACGCATTCTGCTTGGGCATTGAACAGCACATCGACACCGATCTTTCCGACGGCGACCATTCTTACTACTATGCTGACACGATCCTTGGCAACAACGGCAAGCTGACCGTCAGCCCCGCGACCGGTATCGTGATCTCCAAGACCGTAGATGAAACCGTTACCAATCAGGATGCGATCTTCACCTTCAACGTGAAGAGCGAGGACGTTACCGACGGTGGCTATCTTGCAATCTACGAGGCGGCAGACGGCACACAGACGCAAGGTCTTGTGACTTTTACGGACGGCGTGTCCGGCGACATCCTGCTGAAGGCGGGAGAATCGGTCTATATCGTTGGCGTGGATGCAGGCGACTATACAGTCACCGAGGACGTATCGGGCGACTATAAGGTCAAGACCATCAACGGAGCGGCGGCAAATGGCGAGACCTCTGCCACCGTCACGGTAAAAACTCATGAGCTGACCGACGTGGTATTTGAAAATACCGTAAAATCCAACGGCAACGTCATTATTTCCAAGACGGTTGAGCATCCCTTTGGTGATTCTTACGAGGTTCCTGCGAACCTGGTCTTCGAGTTTGAGATCACTGTCATCAATGTGGAAGGAACTCCCCGTGCCAACACCACCTATCACACCGCTACCGGCACTACCGTCGTCACCGACGGCAACGGTCGTGCGACCGTGAAGCTGCACGCAGGTCAGTCTATTCGCCTGAACGATCTCTACGAGACCGATATCGTGACCGTACGCGAGGTCAATCTTCCCGCCGGCTTTACCGCTGAGGAGACCAAGCTGAGCGTATCGGTATCTTCCGATGTCAACAAAGTGCTGGCATTCGTCAATACCTATTCGCCCACCGAGGTGGATCCCGTTAACGTGACCGTAAACGGTACCAAGGAGCTGGAGGGCAGAGTATGGCTGGACAGCGATGCGTTCGAATTTGAGCTGCAACGCTACGACCGAACTGCCGCAACCTGGAAAAAGATCGGCGTGTCCCAGACCGCTACCAAGGCGGATCCTAACTTTGATTTCACCGCCGTGCTGGGCACCGAGACCTATACCGAGATCGGTACTTATCATTACCGTATCGTTGAGGTATATGACGCCAACGACGCCATCGGCGGCGTATCGTACGATACCAATCCCCGTTACTTCAACGTGATCGTGACCGACTCCGACATGGACGGCGAGCTGGAGATCGCTGAGGTCACCTCTCCCGCGCTGGTCGCCGTCACCTTCGACGATACGACCAATACCTGGAATGCAGACGCTTCTTTCACCAACCGCTACGCGCCTGCAGGCTCCGCAGGCATTACGATCTCTATCAACAAGATCGTTGAAAGCCTGAACGGTGCAGAGATTTCTTTGGCGGGCTTTGAGTTCGGTCTTTACGAGGGCGACAACTTGATGGGTGACACCGTGTTTACCGCAGCAGACGGCACCGCGCAGATCAAACTGGTTTACAACGCGCCCGATTGCGGCAACACTTACACTTATATTCTGAAGGAGCTGCCCGGTGCAGTTCCCGGTATGACCTATACCGATACGGTTTACATCATCGAAGTAACCGTAGTGGACAATTTGGACGGTACCATCGGCGCAGTGGTCTACACCGCTAATGCAGACGACAGCGTTCCCGAGCATGCGGGTTCTACATACTCTGCGACCTTCACCAACACCTACGATCTGTCCGACGCTACCGTTACGATCGAGGGTAACAAGGTTCTTACCGGCAGACCTCTGATCGTGGGAGGCTTTACCTTCAATCTGTTCAAGACCGATTCTACCTTCTCGGTCACGGGTCTTGATCCCATTGCAACCACCACAAACAAGTCCAACGGCACCTTCGCCTTTGACGCGCTGCCCTTCGACAAGGTCGGTACCTACTACTATGCAGTTACCGAGCAAGCGGGCAATCTGGGCGGTATTACCTACGACGACACCGTCTACCGCGTTACTGTAAGAGTCACCGATAACGGCGACGGCACGCTGATCGCCAACGTGATCACCACCAATGGCGACGGTACCACCGCACCCATCACCTTCCGCAACTACTACGATGCCGAAGAGGTTGACGTATCCGTAGACGGTACCAAGACGCTCACCGGCAGAGATCTTGTGGCAGGCGAGTTCAGCTTCGGGCTGTATGAGACCGATTCCAGCTTCTCTATCACCGGTCTGACCGCTGTGGAAACCGTGGTCAACACCGCAAACGGTGGCTTCAGCTTTACCGATCTGACCTTTGATGCGGCAGGCACCTACCACTACGTAGTAGTGGAAGAGAAGGGCAATCTAGGCGGCGTTGCATACGATTCTACCGTTTATCACATTACTGTCACCGTTACCGATGACGGCGAGGGCAAGCTCCACGCATCGGTTGCAATGACCAACGGAGCAGGTGCGACCATAAGCGCCATCGAATTTAAGAACGGTTATACCACCACCTCCGCGTCCGTCCCGCTGAAGGGCAACAAGACTCTGACCGGCAGAGCTTTGGCGATCCGCGAGTTCGGCTTCGTTCTGTATCAGACGGGCTCGAGCTTCTCGGTTGCAGGACTTACTCCCGTGCAGACCGTCCGTAACGCGGCAAACGGCAGCATCAGCTTTACCGATCTGTCCTTTGACCGTGCCGGCGTGTATTACTACGTCGTAGCGGAAGAGCAGGGCGATCTGGGCGGCATCACCTATGACTCCACCGTTTACCGCATCACCGTTACCGTTACCGACAACGGCAAGGGCGAGCTGATCGCTTCGGTGGATATGACCGACGGTAGCGGCAATGATGTGGACGAGATCACATTCCGTAACGTCTACACCGCCGCAGGCACTACTGCCACTCTTTCGGGTAACAAGACCCTGAACGGCAGAGAGCTTGCCGCAGGCGAGTTCAGCTTTGAGCTGTACAAGACCAATTCCGATTTCACCACCGGCAAGACCCGTTTGCAGACTGTGCAGAACGCGGCAAACGGCAAGTTCGTATTCGACGCCCTCTCCTACGATACAGAAGGTATTTACTATTACGTAGTAACCGAAAAGGCAGGTAATCTGGGCGGCATCACCTATGATAGCGCGATCTACCGCGTCACCGTAACCGTTAAAGACAATGGACACGGTCAGCTGGTAGCCGACGTTGCCATCGCCAACGAGAGCAACACCTCCGTTTCCGCCATCAGCTTTACCAACGTGTATACCGCAGGCAGCACTTCCGCTACCGTTCACGGCAATAAGGTGCTCAGCGGCAGACCTCTTACGGCAGGCGAGTTCAGCTTTGAGCTGTATCAGACCGGTGAGAATTTCAACACCAACGGATTGACCGCAATCCAGACCCAAACGAACACCGCAGGCGGACATTTCATCTTTGATCCGCTGGCTTATGAGTCGGCAGGCACCTACTACTATGTAATTGCCGAGAAGCAAGGCTCTTTGGGCGGCGTGACCTACGACGGGGCAACCTTCCGCGTGACCGTTACCGTTACCGATAACGGCGCGGGCGAGCTGGTAGCCACCGTTGCGTACGCCGATGAAAACGGCAAGTCCGTTGATGCCGTCACCTTCAACAACACCTATACCGCAACCTCCGTGACCGAGTCCTTCTCGGCAAGCAAGGTGCTGAACGGTAGAGATCTGAAGGCGGGCGAGTTCAGCTTTGCACTCTATCAAACCGGTTCCACCTTCTCCATCGGCACCCGTACGCCCATCCAGATCAAGGGGAACACTGCCGACGGCGCGGTCGCATTTGACAAGATCACCTATACCTCGGCAGGCACCTACTATTACGTGATGACCGAGCAGGCAGGCAGTCTGGGCGGCGTGGCCTACGACGCGAAGATCTACCACATCACCGTTACCGTCACCGATAACGGCAAGGGCGCATTGGTGGCATCCAAGACCGTCACCGACGCGCAGGGCAATGCGGTATCGCAGATCACCTTTACCAATACCTACACCGCGGCGTCTACTTCTACTACCTTTGAGGGCAATAAGATTCTGAACGGTCAGGAGATCGCGGCAGGCAACTTCCACTTCGAGCTGTATAGCTATGCAAACGGCTTTAGCGGCGGTAAGACCCTCGTTCAGACCGTGAAGAACGGCGAGAACGGCGCATTCGTATTCGACGCTTACACCTTTACCAAGGCAGGCACCTACTACTTCGAGATCGTCGAAAAGACAGGCACCCTGGGCGGCGTTACCTACGACAAGAACTACTATCGCATCACCGTTACCGTTGAGGACAACGGCGAGGGCGCACTGGTCGTTACCCGGCAGACCGCAGTGGATGCCGAGGGCAAGAACGCGACCGCATTCACCTTCACCAACACCTATAAGGCGGCTCCTACCGAGGCGATTGTTTCGGGTACCAAGGTACTGACCGGCAGAGATCTTGTGGCAGGCGAGTTCAGCTTTGAGCTGTACGCAGCCGATAAGAACTTCGCGATCAGCGGAGATCCCATTCAGACCGTGCGGAACGCGGCTGACGGCAAGTTCGCGTTCGAAGCCATCTCTTATGATACTGCAGGTACCTACTACTATGTGGTATCCGAGAAGGCAGGCACCCTGGGCGGCGTGACCTACGACAGCGCGAAATTCTATGTGACCGTCACCGTCACCGACGACGGCGCAGGTCAGCTCAGTGCGACCGTATCGAGAGTCAACCAGCAGGGTACTGCGGTTGCGGCGATCCGATTCAACAACCGCTACACTACCGAAAGCGCACAGACCGTCATCGGCGGTAACAAGGCGCTGACCGGCAGAACCCTCCACGCTTCCGAGTTTGAGTTTAACCTCTACTCTACCGGCGCGAACTTCGCAGTCAGCGGCGATCCTATCCAGATCACCCATAACACCGCAGACGGCAGCTTCGCGTTCCATGCCATCCCCTACGATACCGAGGGTACCTACTACTACGTAGTGACCGAGACCAAGGGCGTTCTGGGCGGCGTGACCTACGATTCCACCGTTTACCACGTCACCGTTACCGTCAAGGATAACGGCAAGGGTACGCTGATCGTGACCCAGTCTGTCACCAATGCGTCGGGCGAGGCTGTCTCGGAGATCTCCTTCTCCAACAGCTACTCCGCCGGTAACGCAACCGTTACTCTTTCGGGTATAAAGGCTCTGACCGGCAGAGATCTGAAGGTCGATGAATTCATCTTCCTGCTGTATCAGACCGAGGCAGATTTTGCTATTGCAGGTCTTACCGAGCTGGATCTGAAGCGCAACGGCGCAGACGGCAGTTTCACCTTTGATGCGCTCACCTTTGACAAAGTCGGTACCTACTACTACGTGGTAGTAGAGGAAGGCGGCACGCTGGGCGGCGTCACCTACGACTCCACCGTTTACCGTGTCACCGTAACCGTTACCGACAACCAGCAGGGTCAGTTGGTGGCGACCGTCAGAACGACTTTGGAGAGCGGCACGGTTCGTGAAACGATCCGCTTCGCCAACACCTATACTGCCGCGTCCACCGAGGCAACCTTTGAGGGCAAGAAGACCCTGAACGGCAGAGAGCAAAAGGCAGGCGAGTTCAGCTTTGAGCTGTACGAGACCGGTATGCACTTTGCCATCACCGGCACTCCCATCCAGACCAAGCAGAACGCGGCAGACGGCAGCTTCGCCTTTGACGCCGTTCCCTACACCGCCGCAGGTACCTACTACTATGCGGTCGTGGAAAAGAGCGGTCATTTGGGCGGCGTGACCTATGACGATGCCATCTATCACGTTACCGTTACGGTAAGAGACAACGGCGAGGGTCAGCTCGTTGCTACTACCGCGCTTTCCGACGAGGCAGGCAACGCCGTGGATTCGATCCGCTTCGTCAATGCGTATACCGCAGAGAGCACGACCGTGGATATTTCCGGCAGTAAGACGCTCACCGGCAGAGAGCTGGCGGCAGGCGAGTTCAGCTTCGAGCTGTACAAGACCGATGCGAACTTCAACGTATCCGGCGACGCACTGCAGACCAAGTCCAACACCGCAGACGGCACCTTCGCCTTCACCGCGCTCACCTTTGATACGGCAGGCACCTACTATTACGCAGTTGTCGAGCAGGCAGGAGCGCTGGGCGGTGTGACCTACGACGCTACCGTTTATCGCATTACCGTTACCGTTACCGATAACGGCGAGGGCAAGCTGATCGCTGCCACCACCATTTCCAACGGCACTTCCGACGTGGAGACCATCGGCTTTACCAACATTTACGTTGCAGACAGCGCAAGCCTGAACATTTCGGGTACCAAGGCGCTGGAGGGCAGAACTCTGAAGGCAGACGAATTTACCTTCGCTCTGTATCAGACCGATGCGAACTTCACCGTATCCGGTGACGCACTGCAGACTAAGACCAACACCGCAGGCGGTAGCTTCATCTTCGACGCGATCACCTTTGATGCGGCAGGCACTTACTACTACGCAGTTGTCGAGCAGGCAGGAGCGCTGGGCGGCGTGACCTACGACTCTACCGTATATCACGTTACCGTCAAGGTCACCGATAACGGCAAGGGCGAGCTGGTCGCTACCGTCGACAGCATCTCTAACGGTACCGAAACCGTAGAGTCCATCATCTTCACCAACCAGTACGTTGCCAAGGGCACCGTGATTACGCTGGGCGGCACCAAGATTTTGGTCGGCAGAGACCTTGCCGAGGGCGAGTTCACCTTCCAACTCTTTGCCGCGAACGAAAGCTTTGAGGCAGTAGGCGATGCGATCACCGCCACCAACGCAGCCGACGGCAGCTTCACCTTCGAAGACGTGGCTGTGGATGCCGCAGGCACTTACCGCTTCCTCGTCACGGAAGTGGCAGGCGATCTGGAGCGTATGACCTACGACACCACCGTTTATCAGGTCACCGTTACCGTCACCGACGACGGCGAGGGCAATCTGAAGGTCACCGAAACCCTGATCCACAAGGCGGGCAGTACCGACGTAGAGCCTGCAGTGGCGTTCGTCAACACCTATACTCCCAAGCCTGTTGACATCACGGTAGACGTGAAGGTCGAAAAGACCGTGCAGAACCTGGGCAACGTCACCATGACGCCCGAGGGCTTCGAGTTCCTGCTGCAGAATACGGCGGGCGGCGATCCCATCTCGGTCACCACCGATCTGCTGGGCAACGCCGTGATCACCCTGACCTTTACCGAGGATGACATTGGCAAGACCTACACTTACGAGCTGTCCGAGGTCAAGGGCTCCATCGAGGGCATGACCTGGAGTGAAGCGGTCTACACCGTCACCGTCACGATCTCGCTGGATGAGACCACCAATACGCTGGTTGCAGACCTTACCGTCAACGGCGAGGAGGTAGACTCCGCAGTAGCGGCGTTTGAGAACGTCTACGATTTCGATGAGGTCCCTCAGACCGGCGATAACCTGATGCTGTGGATCACTCTGCTGGCAGTCAGCTGCGGTGCGATCCTGACGCTGGGTGTCCGTCGCAAGAGACATCTCCGTGCGGAGGACTAAGTGAATCCAAATAGGAAGCCGTATCACGGCTTCCTATGAAAAGAAGAAAATACCCGACGATCATTCGTCGGGTATTTTTGTATGATCCATCGGGAAAGATAAAGAAAATTAACAATTTTCGGTTGACTTTTCAGACGAAACGGTGTACAATTTAATTTAAGTATCGTTACGGAGGTGAGTGCAATGGAATTCGAATCTGCGGCAAAAGCGGCAGAGCGTCTGGGTGTGACCGTTCGCGCCGTCCAAAAATGGGCGAAGGATGGCAGATTGCCCGGCGCAAAGCAATTGGGACGCTCGTGGATGATCCCGGCAGACGCGCAGATCCCCGCTTCCGGAACGGCGATCCGAGAGATCCAATCGATCCGACGGCATACGCCGCTTCCTTTGCTCAGTACTTCCTTCGTACCGGGACACGCGCTGGAAACAGCGATGGCGATGGAGGACGAGGACGAACGCGCAATCGCACTGACCGAATATTACTATTTCACCGGGCAGGTCGAGCCGGCGGTGCATACGGCGGAGCCGTATCTTGAGCACAGCGATCCGAACCTGGCGATGTCTGCCGAATTATTGTACATTTTTGCGAATCTCAGCATGGGTCAATCTGAGCTGGTGCGTGCAGGGATCACCCGTATTCGAGGTCGCGTGACAGCTGCGTTGGCGACCGATGAAGATTCGACTTTGCACGCGAACGCGATCCTGTTCGGTGCGATGGCGTCGATCGTCCTGCACACCACCGGATCGGATGCGGAGTCGCTGAAAGCGGTATTGCCGCTCCTGCCGCCGGGCTTACAGCTTTTGGGTTGCTATATCCTGTCCTGTGTTGCATATTTGCGCAAAGAATACGATTATTCTCGCGCGATTGCCGAGCTTGCGCTGGCGTTCGGAAGGGATACGTATCCGTTGGCAACCAATTATTTACGAATGATCCTCTGTATGGATTTGATGTGCCTGCGAAAGACCGCCGAAGCAAGAGAGTGCTTCAACAAATTGTGGTCGATGGCGTTTCCCGACGGGGTGATAGAACCGATCGGCGCTCATCATTTGCTCCTACAGGGGCTACCGGAGATCTGTCTCAAGCGACAGCAACCGGAGCAGTATAAGCGGTTGACCGTCTCCTCCAATCGGTATAGCGTTGCTTGGCAAAAGCTTCATCAGCAATCCGATGAGAGAAGCGCCGTGAACAGTCTGTCGCTGATCGAATATGCCATCGCGGCACTCTACAATCGGGATTGGGCAGTGAAAGAGATTGCGCTGCACATGGAAATGTCTGAGCGGATGATCAAGCATCACATCTCGATGATCTACGAAAAGCTTGGAATCAGCAGCCGGGAAGAGTTGCGTCGGAAGGCGCGGTTCTGACGGTGATCCGTACATATTGAAACAAACGGAGGCGAAAGCCTCCGTTTTTGTTTTGAAATCTCACTATTTTTCAATTTTTCTGATGAGAAAGCCGGTGAGAAACAGTCCCGGGATGATTACGAATTGGCTGAAAAACACAACGCTGAACAGTGAATCGGGGATGAAGGATCTGTCCGGTAGCAGTTCGTAGAATATACCGAAGGCTCCGCCGAGAATGGCTAACGCGCAACAAGCGTAAAATAGCCAGTACAGCACTTTGAGTCCGTATTTCATGTGCTTCTCCTTGGTTTCTATTGCTCCAACCACTCATCCGTAAAATACGCATTGGTATTCGCAGGTCTCCCTGTCTCGTCCACTACGGTAAGCCGGAAGTGGACGTCCTCGGGGCGCACCTTGAACGTTGCTTCGGTGACGGTCTCGCCCTCCTTCGCCACGGTGAACGCCGTCCTCCGCACGCCCGTGTTCAGATAGATCGCTCTTGCAGGGGAGCATCTGATGTGTACCATATCGCCTTCCATCCACAGTTCCTCGATGGCGGGACCTTGGGAGGCGTAGAATTGTCCCTTCACCAGCGCGTCGGTGACGGTGCGATAGTCCAGTGCCTCCGCCTTGATGACGGTGAATCCGCCGCAGGAGTCGTCGTTATGGTTGTGATTGTCGTCGGTGGCAATACAGTAGATCCGCTTGCCCGCCCGCAGAAGGGAATCGTAGATCTGAGGGACGTAGTCCTCAAAGCCCACACAATAGCAGCCGTAGTTGCAGATCTCCATGGCGTGCATCCCGTCGTAGCCCACGTAATCGGGGTACTCCTCCATCGACCAGGAGGGATGGTTGTAGGTGACGAAAAATCCCGCGTCCCGCCCCTTCTGCATCATATCCGAGATTCCCTCGTGGGTATAGGATCGCTCGTAATCGGGCAGGGTCTCGTCAAACTTGACCTGTCCTCGGTGGCTGACGGCATTGCCGAAAAGATACTTCTCCCGATGCCAGCAGATCTGCCGCTCGGTGTCGGGGTCAAGGGCGATCAGGCACATATGGCAGGTTTTCGCATACGCCGCACCTGCGGGGCGAGGCTGGTTGACCTCCATCTCGTAGCCTACCAGCGCAAGGAAGTGCTCGTCGGTGAGATCGTGGTGGGGGATCATCACGTCGTGATCGGTGTAGGCAATGATGGAGTAGCCGTTTTTCTGATACAGCTCCTTCAGCGCCTCGGGAGTGAGGGCACCGTCGGACACGGTGGAATGGCAGTGGAGATTGGCTTTGTAGAAATTACCCGATTCGGGCAGCAGATATTTTTTCATCGTAAGCCTCCAATTTCGGCGAAATCGCCTATTCTTGAGTCTATTGTAGCATAGATCAGAAGAAAATGCAAGGGGGAAATCAGCAGTAGGAACCAATCTTGCTATTCCAAGCCTTCCCCTTAAGGGGAAGGGGGACCACGGAGTGGTGGATGAGGTGTGCATCTTCTGGAATGTTATACTGTAAATAGAGTCGACAAATACCCCAAAATCTGGTATAATGAAGAAACAGAAAGAAGGGAAAAAGAATGGCAACTTACAGTAAAGAATTCAAAGAAGAAGCGATCCGTCTGTCGGATGAGATCGGAAG
>JAFTOC010000016.1 GCA_017451585.1 Clostridia bacterium | reverse complement strand
GTAGATTTCTGCGGTCAGATCGGATACAATATCTCTATTATAGTCTCTATTTGTGAATTTTTCTTTAAGGATTCGGACTTTTGGAAAAAAATATACAAGAGTCCGAAGACCGTTCGGACTCTTGTATCAATGGATCAGAGAATTAGTCAGCGTCTTTTTCTGCCATGAACTCCTGGAAGTAAGTGGTCAGGCATAGCACCGTGGATACGCCGCAGGGCTGGAGTACGTCGGTGGTGGACTCGCCGCCCCAGTCACCGGAGCAGAAGTAGGGATCGTAATAGCCGTTTCTGTTTTTCGTTTTCAGAGTGCGCTTTAATACGACTGCCATGTTATCCATAGCGGTGGTGTCTTTTTCGGGATCGACCGAGTAGAACTTCATAAAGCCGCGAACCAGCCAACCGATACACCAGGATCTGTAGATGGGGTTGCCGTTCATTTTAACGGAAGAACCTCTGCCGGAGAACATCAGATTGATGGTTGCCTTATTGGTAGCGCGGGTCTGCGTCAGGTAGGTCTCGTCTCCGGTGATCTCGTAAAGCTGTGCACCGGCATAGATCATGGTACCCTGGTTATAAGCGGCTTTCCAATTGTTAGTTCCGCCGTCTACGCCCATATTGTCAATGTACAGGTCGCCGTCCAAAAGTTTTTCACGGGTCCAGTTATAGATCATTTTGCCTTTTTCCAAATACTCTTCCTTTTGCGTCAACTGATACGCCCATAGGAATGCGATGGCAACGGGTCCGTTGGAGCAGGTGTGCTTGCCGCCGTAGGATTTATCCCAGTAGATACCGCCGCCCAGAACGTCGTCCCAGCCGGTCCACAGGAATTCCAGCGTCTCCTCGGCGTCTGCCAGGAATTGCTCGTCCTGCAGCTGCTCGTAGGCGTTCAAAAACTGGATGCAGATCCATGCGTCGTCGTCGTAATAGTAGTCGCCCGAGCCGCCCTTGCCCGCGTTGTAGTAGGTAACGTCATGCTGAGTGCCGTCGGGAGTAGTGATCGTGCCGGAGACCTTGTACTGCTCGATGCCTTTGGTCATAGCGTTTCTGTACGCCTTTTCGATGGTCTTATCGTCCGGGAAGAGACGGTATGCCTCTGCAACCGCTTCCATAAAGCCTGCAAATCCCCAAACGACAGCGGCGTTGGAGTTGTTCAGGTCGGTTTTGAGCTGGGTGGTACGCCAGTAATCCTTGATGATCTGACGCATCAGACGGTAGGAGGGTTCGGCAAAATCAGATTCGTACTGGTCGGAGGGAAGAGGGATGGAAGGGGTGGCAACGGTGGTCGTTACAGCCTCGGTCGTGGTGGTTGCGGCTGTGGTGACCTCTGTTTCAGAACTGACGCAAGCAGTTGCCAGGGGAAGCAGGGAGGCGACCGCCAGCAGAGCGGCCAAGAGTTTCTTTTTCATGAGCTACCTCTTTCGTATAGAAGTGGATCTGTCGATCCGAAATAATAAGACTATTATACAGTTTATATATGAATAGGATTTGAACAACTGCGCAATTTCTACGAAAAAAAATGAATATTATGGGTGGTTTTTTAGGCAAAAACGTATTTAGCTATTGCATTCCGTAATAATATAATGATCGGATTTTTCATTTGATCCGGATCATCGTGTCGCAAATCTCTCGGATCGCCTCGGCGGTATCGAGGAGCTCCTGCCGTGTGGTATAGCGGGACAGACTGACCCGCAGAGTGCAATCGGCTTCCTCGGCAGGAAGACCGTAGGCGAGCAGGACGTAACTGCCGTGTCCGCCGTGTGAGGAACAGGCAGAGCCGCTGGACACGCAGATCCCTTTGGCAGAGAGGGCGTTGAGAGCGGATTGGCTCTTGATGCGGGGCAGAGTCAGGCTGACGATGTGGGGAGCGCAGACGGCGGGTGTGTTCACTCGGACGGAATCGGGCAGCGCGTTTACGAACGTATCGCGCAGTGCAGTCATTCGGGCGACGTCATCGGTGGCGGTGGCTCTGCCCGCTTTAGCGGCGGCACCCAGCGCGGCGATGCCCATCACGTTTTCGGTGCCCGATCGCAGGCCGCCCTCCTGTCCGCCGCCGTAGAGGTAAGGGATCAATCGCTTGGCTTTCAGCAGATCGGATGAGATCACCAACGCTCCCACACCTTTGGGCGCGTGGATTTTGTGCCCGCTGACCGTCATCAGATCGGCGCCCAGTTTGTCGTAGCCGCCTTTCGGGAGCACTTTCAGAAAGCCTTGCGTCAGGTCGGTATGGGTGAGGATTGCGGGCACCTTCCGCTTAGCCAGACGAAAGGCGGAGCCTACGTCGTAGACGGCGCCCGTTTCGTTATTGACCAGCATCATCGACAGCAAAACGGTGCGCTCATTCAGTGCCCGATCCAGCTCGGCAAGGCCGATCCTACCGCCCTCGGTGGAGAGTCGGATCACCTCCGCCTCGCCGCGACTTTCCAAATCGCGCAGGGGCTCCAAAATCGACGGATGCTCACTGTCGGTGGTGATGATGCGAGGCAGAAAACGAAATTTCTTGGCACGGATCACGCCGTAGATCGCCAGATTATTTGCCTCGGTGCCGCAAGAGGTGAAGATCACGTTGCGGGTATCGGGCAGGCGTACGTCCAGTGCGGCGAGCAGCTGCTTGCGTGCCGTTTCCACCGTTTTGCGGGCGGTCTGCCCCATAGAATGCAGGGAAGACGGGTTTCCGTAGCAGGTGATGGCATCGCGGATAGCGCCCTCTGCTTCGGGGCAGAGGGCGGTGGTGGCACTATTGTCCAAATAGATGATAGATGTCTGTTCGGTCATGGTCAGGGAAGTTCGATATAGGTGAGGATTTCCTCCACCTCATCCACGTATTCGTCATACTGAGAGGGAACGGAGGTGTAGGTGAGCAGATAGAAGGTCTCTTTCTGGAAGATGATGACCTGCATATACTTCAGTTCGGTTCCGCCGATCTTACCGGTGTAGACGTAGGTGTAGCCGGTGGCGGTCTTGCCGCTTTCGCTGTTTCCGCCGATCAGACAGGTTTTGCCGGACAGGTCTTCGCTTAGCGCGAAGGTGGTTTTGCCTTCGTCGTCCAAATCAAAGATGCGTTCCAGATCCGCCTTGTAATCGGACCAATACTCGGGAACGGGAGAGATGCTGTTTCCCTTTTCGTCTTTCTTTACCTCGTAAGTATCGTTGGTGTAGGCGATCATAGAGATGTTGGTGTTGATCACGTCGCTGACACGGGCGGCGGTCATCAGATTGTCCTCTGCCGTGTCCACGATCCAGTCTTTGGGAACGAAGAGATGATACTCCACGTTGTCGTTGGAGGCGAGCTTATAGCCGTCCGGGGCGTTGGGGTCCTGTTCACTGCAGCCGGAAAGAAGCAGGGGGGCAGTCAGTAACATTGCCAATGCTGTCGCAAGAATCTTTTTTTTCATAGCAATACCACTTTTCTTTCATTTCAATTATCACTATTATAATATATTTTTGTCGCGATGTCAACGATATTTCGTAAATAAATGCGGGTTTTACGCAAAAATACCGGGTCGTTTGATCCAAACGCCCGGTATTTGGTGATAAGATCAGTTTTCCTCGTTCTCTTCCTCGACCTTTTTGATGTTATTCAAATGACCTTGGTAAGTCTTGGCATAGAGATTATAGCCGTTGGCTTGAGCAACGAAGTAGAAGTAACCGCAATCCGTGTTGGGATAGAGAGCGGCGGTCATCGCGCTCAGCGAGGGGTTACAGATGGGTCCTGGAGGCAGACCTTCCTTGATACGGGTATTGTAAGGAGAGTCGATCTTGAGATCTGCGTCCTCCAGTTTTTCTTTTCGCGATCCTGTGGTGTGGCGGAGAATATATTGGATCGAAGCGTCCGAATCCAATCGTCCGTTGAAATCCGCACTCTTGAGACGGTTGTGGAATACGGCAGAAACGTATTCGTAATCAGCCACCCAAGTACACTCCGATTCGATCAGTGACGCCATGATGATCATTTCATCCATCGTGTAACCCAGCTCGGCGCATTGTTCGGCGTAGCTTTTGGGAACCTTTTTCTTGAAGTTATCCAGCAGCTTGCTGAGTGCGGCTACTTCAGAGGAGTCGGAGTAGAAGCGGTAGGTGTCGGGGTAGAGATAGCCCTCCAAACGGTAGTAGCGATCCTCGGTGGACTCCACGTCCTTCAAAAACCAATAGTCGAAGTCGTAGTTTTCGATAACGTCCTCAAATCCTTTTCGAGTGCCGATCCCCTTGGATACGAAAAGGTCTATGATATCGTCCACCGTCATGCCTTCCTGGAAGGTAATGGTCACCTCTTTCCGCACGGGAGCGGGGTTCAGGGCGCCCAATATCTTATCGTAGTTGAAGGAGGGGGAGATATTGTAGGTTCCTTCTTTGAGCGTGATCTCTCCGTCCTCTTTCAGTTCTACATAGATTCGGAAAACGGAGGGGTAGGAGATGATCCCTTTTTCGTACAGATACTCAGACAGCTCCTCCAGCGACATATTTTCGTCTTCAATTGTGATCTCGTAGATAGAATCGTCCTTTACGAAGGCGAAAACGTCGTTGACCACCGACACGATGAGCAGTCCCAAAAGAACGCCGATACAAATGACGGACACTAGATAAATGATCGCGGCAGTGAGACTGCGGACGCCGGCGCCCTTCTCTCTGCGGACGATCCTCTTCTTTTTGACGGTCGGTTTATCTTCCGCATCATCGTTGGAGACGGTAAGATCACCGAAGGACAGGGCGTCTTCGTCGGCAGTGCGGTCGATTTCGGATAATGGCGCACCTTCTTCGGGAGCAAAATGCAGCAGATCGGCTGGGTCGCCCTCTTCGAAGAGAGTTTTGTCCAGCTCCAATCCGGCGGTCTCCGAGGACTCCAAGGCGGGTGCGGACGCGGTTTCAGGGGGCGGTACGGCGATCTCGATCGCCTCTGCCTCCAACACTTCCGCGCCTTCGGGCGGAAGCTCTGTGGGAGACGGTTCAGAACGCTTCGCGCTTTCCGAGATGGGATCGGGAGAGCTGTTGCGAGCGCTTTCGTCAGCGGAATTTGTTGGATTCATAGGTTATTTCCTTTGATAAATTGGTTTTTCGGTTGGTCACGCGATCAGTGCCAAGATCAGAGAAAGGATCAGCGCGGCGATAAAAGGGGGAGCGAGAAATCCGTGTAAGAGCGTGGTGAAAAAACTGCCGGATTTTCCGAAGGTGTCCTTCTCCCGTCGGGGGTCGGAAGCGTAGTCGGTGTAGATCTGTTCGGTCTCCCGAAGAACCACCAGGGCGCAGATCAGGAGTAAACCTACCAGAATAAAAACCGTGAAGAGCACGCCCAAGGGTGCAAGAGTCACCTGCCACAGATAAGGAAGCAGGAAGACGTTAAAGAGGTTGACGGCGCAATGAAGGAGTATGGGAGTGAGCAGGCTGCGCGTGACGCGAACCGCAAATGCCAACAGCAGACCGCTTAGCAGATAAGCAGGCAATTGTACCGCGTCGAAATGGGATGCGGCGAACGCCACCGTGCTGAGAAGCACCGCTGCCGCAGGGTTACTGTCGGTATATTCCGAAAGCAGAATGCCGCGGAAGAAAAACTCTTCGGTGATAGCGGGAATGATGCAGAAGGAGAAAATGACGTATACGGCTCCCGAGACGTCGGCGATGCCGGTAAGCGTTGTGGCGGCAGACGCACCGAACTCCTCGGCGGTACCGAAGAGGGCGGCAACGCCCAGATTGACCAGCATACTACCCAGCACGATCACGCCGAACATCGCCAGTAAAAACACGGGATGAGCGGGCAGGATCGCGAAAGAATAGCCGGCGTGAGTGACCTTGCGGCGGCGGATCTTGCAATAAAACAGTGCGGGAAGGATGAAGATCACGATCTGCAGGATCATATTGGTGAAGAACAGCTCCGAGACCTCGTCAGAGGTGCTCGTCAGCAGACCGGACAGCGCCAGTAAAACGAAAACGGTCAGCAGTAAAACTGCGGGCGGGGTATATTGCTTGAACTTACTCAATCGACGTGACCCCCTTTTCGGTAACGATGAAGTGTACGGGTAGATCGTAACGTCCGCGGGGGAGCGCGGGGGTCACGAAATCGGAGTACACCAGTCCGGCAGTAGCGATCTCGCGGTTTTCCAGATAGCGATCGTAATAGCCTTTTCCGTAGCCGAGACGGTAGCCGCTGTGATCGAAGGAGAGACCGGGCACTACCATCAGAACGCCTCTGCCGGCGGTTTCCGGATCAAACTTAGGGCAGCTCTCTCGGGGTTCGGGGATGCCGAACGTGCCCGGAACCAGATCGTCTTCGGCGTGGATCAAGTGAAAGTCCATTCGTCCGTCCGCTAAGGTGCGGGGAAGAGCGACCTTTTTGCCTGCGGCAAGGGCGGCGGCGAGAATGGGACGGGTGTCGATCTCGTCGGGGCGGGGGTAATATAGGAGCAAGACCTCCGCGAAACGGTAGGAAATGAGCGAGGTAAATACCGAGACGATCTTGCCGTCGAGCTGCGCCTTTTCGTCGGCAGAGATGGATCGCCGACGGGCAAGAAGCTCTGCCCGAAGCTGTTTTTTCTGTTCTTTGAGATTATAATGGGCAGACATAGGACTCCTTGGAAACTAAAGAATAAAGAAGAAATTCGAAGGCTTTTTGCGGAGCAAAAAGCAACTTTTTCAATGTTTATTCGGCGATGACCGACGTGCGAATGCGATCGGCGTCGTCGGCGTGACCCAGCAGGCAGAGGCATTCCAGCGCAAAGTCCAGCGCGACGCCCATACCGGCGGCAGTGACGACGTTGCCGTCGCACACGACCTTCTTCTCGGAGACAGTGGCACCGATCAGCGCGTCCTCAAAGCCGGGATAGCAGATAGCTTCCTTGCCGCGAAGCAGTCCCAGCGTGCCCAGCACCGAGGGAGCCGCACAGATAGCGGCAACAGGCTTGCCTGCCTGCGCGTGAGCTGAGACGGCATCACAGAGGGGCTTGCACTCGCCCAAATGCTTGGTGCCGGGCATTCCGCCGGGGAGCAGGAGCAGATCGGCGTTGGTAAGATCAACCTCGGAAAGAAGCTTGTCTGCGGCAACGGCGATGTTATGGGAGCCGACGACGGTATGGCTATCGGTAATGGAAACGGTGACGGTGTCCAGTCTCGCGCGACGGAACACGTCCACGGGGGTCAGGGCTTCGATCTCTTCGAAGCCGTTTGCAAGGAAAATATAGATCATAATTTGCTCCTTTAGTGAGGTTATTGCATAAAATGAGAGAGGGTTGGCTCTGCGTCAACGGTAAGATCGGTGGAGAGGGCTTTCCACAGCGCACGCTCTGTCGGAGGCGGTACGGGTTCCGGAATTTTGACCGAAAACGCAAAAAACGGTTCGGGTTTGAGGAAAACGGGAGTGCTCGTCTGCCCTTGTACCAAATGGGCGAGGTAGTTATCGGCTTCTGCCGATATGACTTTAGCGGAGCGAGCGTAGCCGCGGGCGCGATAGTAGTCAAACAGCGATTCCTCTCCCGGGATGAGGAGCGAGAATGCCGGTGAGTCGCCGCTCTGCGCGGTAAGTCCTACGGTCTCCGCGCCCGCAAGAGCGGATGGTGCGGGAAAGGGAGCGGTCTCTGCTGCTTCCAGCAGACGGGAGGCGATGCCGCGCCCTCGATGATCTGGGGCGGTAGCGAGGGCGTAGATATACACGCCAAAGGCGTATCGTCCGTTTTGCGCCAGCGCAACGGGGAGCGGGTGAACCATGGCAACGACTCTTTCGCTCTCCTCGGCAACGATGGCGCAATCTGCGCCGAAGGTCTCGTAAAACTGCCCCGTGAACGCGGGTGGGTCGCCGAAGACCGCCTGCCAAAGCGTTTGGAGAGCGGGCAGGTCAGCGGCTTGGCTACGACGGACGGTCACAGCTCCAGCCGCTCCAGCAGCTCGGCGAAGATGTCGTCCACCGAGCGGATGGCGTTGCCTTGGTAGCAGGTGATCTTCTCCCAGCCCAGATAATCACTGGCATAGAGCGCCGCCTCGTAGCAACGGCAGAGGTATTCGTAATCGCCCTCGTGGATGTCGATCTTGCGCCCTTCCTTGACCGAGCGCTCCTGCACCAGGCGGCGGGAGAGGTCGGGACGCATCTCCAGGTAGCAGATCTTGTCGGGGCGGGGAATGCCCAGCTTGTTGTATTCGTTATCCCACAGCCAATCGAGATAGGCGTTCCACTGCTCCTTTGGGAGCTTGGAGCACTGATGCACGGCGTTGGCGGTGGTGTAGCGATCGCAGATCACCACGCTGTCGGGACGGCTGTAAAACTCGCCCCATTGGGTGCGGTAAGACCAGTAGCGATCCACGGCGTAGAACGTAGAGGTGGCGTAGGCTCCGGTGTCGTCGGGCTTGCCGCCCAGCTCGCCACCGAGATACCCTTCCACCAAAGCGGCACCACGGGTGCCGTAAGCGGGGAAGCTGATCCGACGGGCGTCGACGCCCTTTTCGGTGAGATATTCGGTGAGCTTCGCGGACTGCGTGCCCTTTCCGGAGCCGTCCAGCCCGTCGATTACGAATAGTTTACCCATTTTGAATAAATCCTTTCTGTATTTGGGGACGCTGTCCCCAAACCCCTGCCAAAAAACCTTTTGCAAAAGGTTTTTTGGATTTTCCAAAACTCTTGGAAAAGAAATTTTTTTACAAAATTCCTTTTCGAAAAATTTTGAAAATGCAATTTCTCTGCCCCGCAAGTATTTGCGGGGCTTATTGGAAAGTTTTCGGAGATTCCTAAGAACCCTTTTTCAAAAGGGTTCTTAGGCCGCCGGAGGCGTTACTCGCTTCTCATCTTAATCTCGTTCCAATCGGAGCGGGAGATGAGGACGTTGCGGGGCTTTTGACCGTCGGGCTCGCTGACGATACCGCAGGCCTGCATACGGTCGATGATCTTGGCGGCTCGTCCGTAGCCCAGATTCAATCTGCGTTGGAGGAGGGATGTAGAGATCTTGCCCATTTCCAGAGCAACCTCCACCGCGTCGTTGAATTTGGGATCGATCTCGCCACCGTCGTCGTCGCCGCCTGCAGAGAGGTCGGCAGAGCCGGCTTTCTTCTTCTGACCGCATTGCTCGGCGTTCTTGTCGATCTGCTCCATGATGGCGGAGCTGTATTCGCTCTCGCCTGTCTGGGCGCGGATGAAGTCGCAGACCGCTTCCACTTCCTTGTCCGAGACGAAGGAGCCTTGTACGCGGATGGGTTTCATGGCACCGACGGGAGCGTAGAGCATATCACCGCGACCGATCAGCTTTTCTGCGCCGGCAACGTCAATGATGGTACGGGAGTCTACGTTGGAGGCTACCGTGAAGGCGATTCGGGAGGGGATGTTCGCCTTGATCAGACCCGTGATGACGTCTACCGAAGGACGCTGGGTGCCGATGATCAGATGCATACCTGCCGCACGGGCTTTCTGCGCCAGACGGCAGATCGACTCTTCTACGTCGTCGGGGGCGGTCATCATCAGATCGGCAAGCTCGTCGATGATGATGACGATGTGGGGGAGATATTCCTTTTGGGGATCGTTTGCGGTGATCTGATTGTAGCCCTTGATGTCGCGCACGCCCACTTCCTCGATCAGCTCGAAGCGGCGTTCCATTTCTCCTACTGCCCAGGACAGGGAGCCTGCCGCCTTCTTGGGCAGGTTTACGACCGGCACCAGCAGGTGGGGGAGCTTGTTGTAGACGTTCAATTCGACCTTCTTAGGGTCGATGAGGATCAGTTTGACCTCGTCGGGGGAAGCTTTGTACAACAGGGAAACGATCAGCGAGTTGATGCAGACCGATTTACCCATACCGGTAGCACCTGCGATCAGCAGGTGAGGCATCTTGGCAATGTCCAGATATACGGGATCGCCTGCTACGTCCATGCCCAGTGCACAGGTCACCTTGCTCTTGGAGTTTTCAAAGGTGGGATTTTCCAAAAGCTCCCGCAGATAGACGGTAGCGGCAGTCTTGTTAGGCACCTCGATGCCCACGGCAGCTTTGCCGGGGATGGGTGCTTCGATTCGAACGCCCGAGGTCTCCAGGTTCAGCGCGATGTCGTCCACCAGATTGGCAATGGCACGAACGCGCACCCCTTCTTTGGGAGCCAGCTCGTAGCGGGTAATGGTGGGGCCGTGAGAGATGTTCACGATCTCGGTAGAAACACGGAAGGATTTCAGCACGGAGACCAGCTTTTCACCGTTACGGCGGAGCTCCTCGCTGTTGTCCTCCGCCCGAAGATTGACGTTTTGCGAAAGCAGGGAGAGCGGCGGGAGGCGGTAGATGGGTGCGGGAGCATCTTCCTGCGCGTATTCGGGAAGCGTATCCTCTGCCACCGACTCGCGAGTGGTATCCAGCAAGAAGGAGGCGATTTCCTCTTCCTCGGGAGTCAATTGCTCGGGAGCAGTAACGGGCTCGACGGGATCTTCCCACGGAGCACGGTCTTCGTCGGACAGATCCAGCTCGGCGGCGTTATGCTCACCTGCTATGCGGTGACGCTGATTTTCCATCTCTTGGGCGAGACGGTCGGCGGCCTCGTCTTGGGCAGGGGAGACGTAAATGTCGGTGAGCTTCAATTCGCCTGCGGAGGCGTTGGAAGCGGCGGCGGAGGTGTAGACCGGTTCCAGAACCTCGCCGGTGGCAGTGTTGACGACCATGGGATCGCCCATAGGATTGGCTACCTCTACCGGCTTCATCTCCACGGCGGGAACCTCCATGGTGGGTTCGGGGGCAGGCTCGTCCTCTACGCCAAAAACCTTGCGTTTGGGCTTTTCGGCGGGTGGGATCGGTGCGGTATAGGGTTTGGCTTGCACCGATTCCTCATCCTCTGCGGACTTCTTTTTCTTCTTGGAAGCGGTGGACTTTTCCTCTTCCTTAGGCTCGTCCTCTTCTTCGGGGTGGGATGCCATATAAGCCCGCAAATTAGCGGCAAGTCTGCGGAAGAAACGGGAGATCATGGAAGGGGTCACCTCTGCCAGCAACAGCAGGTTTGCCAAAAGGCAGGGAACCAAAATGAACCATGCCGCTTTTTTCATCAGCATATAGAGCAGTCCGCCGATCATGCCTCCCAAAATGCCGCCGCCCTTTCCACTGATGCCGTTGGACCAAAGGGCGGAAAATCCCAGAGAAGTGGAGTTTTGCGTCCACAGCTGGAGTGCCGCGGCAATCAGCAGAACGAAGAGAAAGACCGAGACGCATTTCAGCAGGAAAGTGTTTTGTCGCAGGCTTCTGCTCCGGAAGATCACCAAATACAGCAATGCAAAGGGGATCATATATGCCGAGGGACCCAGCAGTCCGAAGAGAACACAGCAAAATGCATATCCGACAGGGCCGGCGTTGCCGTTAGTGCCTGCAGACAGATCTGTAAAATAGAGGAAGACGAAGGAAAGGATCGCCATCGTCAGCAGGGAGAAAAAGACGATCAGATTGCCCAGGCTGTCGGGATCGTTTTTGTGCTCTTCCCGCTCGACTTCCTGTTTGGAATGGACACGGGAAGAGGATTCTTCTGCCGTTTTTTTCGATTTAGCCGGAGATTTAGCGGGCGCTTTCTTTTTTTTCTTGTTAGTAGCCATTCATATGTCCTTTCGCGTTTCGCTGTCAATGGGTGATGCCCCAAACGATGGCGAAGATGCCTGCGATCACGCAGTAGTAGGAGAAAGTTCTGAAGTTGGATTTTTTGGAAATATAGGTGAGGAGCTTCATTGCGGCGATGCCTACCAGTGCGGCGACCAATGCGCCTGCGAGATAGATCAGGAGCTGCTCACTGCTTTCGGCGGCAACGGTCTCAAAGAAGTCGGGAAGCTTCAGTACGCAGGCTCCGAGAATAGCAGGGATGGACAGGATGAACGAAAATTTTACCGCCAAGGGGCGCTCGAAACCTTGCGTGAGTCCGCCGGTGATAGTGGAGCCGGAACGGGAGAGACCCGGGACGGTCGCAAGCAGCTGGCAAAGTCCCACAGCCAAAGCGTTGCGGGGCTTCACTTCGCCGAGCGTCTTGTTGCCTTTTGCCATCTTATCGGAGAAAAACAGCAGAACGGCGTTCAGGAGCAGAACCGCGCCCACGACAATAATATAGGAAGAAAGCGCGGAAATATAGCCTTCGATCAAAGCGGCGGGGATCAGCGGCAGGGTCGCGATGAGAATAAAAATCACGAACCGCTCGTTTTCGCTATAAGACGACAGCTTGAAATTGCCTCGGATGAGCTTTGCGCAAAGAGAGAAGAAGGCGCGGATCAACTGCACGATATCTCTCCAATAAACGATAAAAACGGCAATCAGCGTGCCCAGGTGAAGCAGAATATTGAACGAGATGTTGGCGTCGGGGTCGCCTGCACCGAACACGCTCTGGAAAATAGCGAGATGCCCGGAGGAGGAGATGGGCAGAAACTCCGCAACGCCTTGCACAATGCCGTAAAAGATGGATTCCCAAATAGTCATAACGATCCTCTTTGTAATGAAAAATATGCCTTATAGAATATGTTACCATAAATATGTGAAGATTACAAGCCAAATTCTCGGATATTTGAAAAATTTTTTTGAACAAATTTTCCGAAATGCCCCGATTGAAAGGATGAAGGAAGTGAAAAATTGGTAATTTTGAAAAATGCAAAAAAAGGGTTGACTTTTCCTACATTTTATGGTAGAATGTTTACAAATCGGCTCCAAAAGCATCGTCTTGTACGGTGCTGTCAAAATGATGGAGAATGCGAGCCAAAACTTTGTTGCTTTTGCCGAAACACGTTTTCGGATGGATCATCGGCCCCGTTGCCGTTAAGAAAGGAGATTTGTCTTGAAAAGATTACTGATCTTACCCATCGTATCTTTACTCGGTGCTGCCGCTTTCTGCACCGGAATGTTTTCTACAGCCGATGAGAACAGCTCCACATCCGCCACAGACAATACCGTCCTATCCACTAACGCTGTTGAGAACGACCAAATCCTTGAAAACTTCACTACGGAGGAGACCGCTCCTTCTGCTACCGTTTCCGTGCCCGTCGTTACTCCCAAAGTAACCGAACCCGAACCTGAACAAACGATTCCTCCTCAGGATTCTACCGTAACCGTTCAGTTTACAACGCCTAAGCGTATGGAAGGTCTCACGGTGCTTCCCGATATTGAGACGCCTGTCGTTACGCCCGCCGCAACTACCACTACCGCGCCCGTTACAACCACTAAGCCCGTCACCACTACTACCAAGCCCGTTACCACTACGAAAGCCCCCGCTACTACCAAAGCCCCCGAGGTGAGCACTCCTACTGTCGAGTCTGCTTCCCTGAGCAAATTTCTTTCCGTAGTCATCGGTGAGATCGGTGTAAAAGAAAAAGCATACAATAACGTTAAATATAACACTTGGTATTACGGCAGAACCGTAAGTGCATCCAGCAACTCCAGCACTGACTACGCATGGTGCGGTGTATTCATCTCCTGGTGTGCCAATCAGGCAGGTATTCCCACATCGGTCATTCCCGTAACCGCCAGTTCGGATTACTACTACAGTTGGTTCAAGAGCCGCGGACAGTACTTCAAGTATTCCGCCGGCACTCCTCAGCCCGGCGATCTGATCTTTATTGATTGGGATAAGCGTCATGGTTCCGTCGATCACGTTGGCATTGTCATCTCGGTCGATGACGGTATCGTGACTACCGTAGAGGGCAACTATTCTAATAAGGTCTCCTGCAATACATATGCGCTGGACAGCGGTTATATCGTAGGATACGGCAGACCCAATTACAACTGAGCATAATAAATTCCTCGCTCCAAAGAGCGAGGAATTTTTACGTATGTATGCGATGCAATCGGTTCACAATAGCTTCCAAGAAGGCGACGAGTACTCGTCGCCTTCTAAAAAGTTTAGGGGGACTTTTATCAAAAAGTCCCCCTAAGCGTTCTCTTAGAATGCCCAGGTGCCGTTTTCGAAGATGGCAACGGTCTTGCCGTCCTCGCAGGTGGCAACGATGGACAGATCGGCGGTGCCGATCATAAAGTCTACGTGGATCATGGAGTCGTTGACGCCCATGTCGTGGAGCTCCTGGTTAGTGTACTTGTCAAAATCGGCGATGCAGTTGGTAAAGCCCGCGCCCAATGCCAGATGACAGCAAGCGTTCTCGTCAAACAGGGTGTTGTAGAACAGAATGCCGGTCTCGTTGACGGGGCTGTTGAACGGTACCAGTGCAACTTCGCCCAGATATGCCGCGCCCTCGTCCATGGAGATCATCTCGGAGAGCAGAGCCTCGCCCTTTTCGGCGTGTACCTCCACCGCCTTGCCGCCCTCGAAGCGAACCGAGAAGTTCTCGATCAGTTCGCCCTTATAGGAAAGGGGCTTAGAGGAGTACACGATGCCCTCTGCCTCGCCCTTCATGGGAGAGGTGAAGATCTCTTCAGAGGGGATGTTGGGATTGTAGAATACGCCGCCCAGCGTGTTCTCGCCGCCACCCATGAAGATGCCTTGCTTGTTGAGACCCACGGTGAAGTCGGTTCCGTTTGCGGCGGTGTAGTGCAGAGACTTGATCTTCAGGCTGTTTAAGTAGTCGTAACGCGCCTTCAGATCGGCGTTGTGCCGATTCCAGTTCTCGATGGGATCGCCCTCGTAGGCGCGGGAGGTCTGCAGGATGGCGTCCCACAGCTTCTTCACGCCCTGGGAAACGGTCAGCTCGGGGAAAACCTTCTTTGCCCACTTCTTGCCGGGAACGGCGGCAATGCACCACTGATAGCGGTTGTCCATCTTCTCGCGATAGGGCTTGACGATGGGGTAGAGGGCGCGGGATGCCTGCGCCTGCTTTTTCTGATTGATTCCCTTCATGCCGTCGGGATCCTTGGACTCCAGATAGATGGAAACGGGCAGAGTCTCTGCTCTGTGTGCCAGCTTGGCAACCTCCCAATCCTCCATCTTGGACATGGTTTTCAGGGAACGGTGGCGGTTGTGGAGTTTTGATACGGGCTGGTGGGTCCAGTCTACCATAACCTTGGAGGCGCCTGCGCGGTAGCATTCCTCTACCACCATGGTTACGAACTCGGGCTGATCCAGCTCGGCGACCACGATGACCTCCTGTCCTTTTTGCACGTTACCGCCGCACCGTGCGATCAGGCGGGCGTACTGACGAAGCTGTGTTTTAGTCATAATTTTTCTCACTTTCTTGCGGGCGTTTCAAAGCGCCCCGGTTTTCAACACCGCTATTGTAGCACAAAGGCGGTGATTTGTCAAGGATTTACACGTTGTCCGCGTGATAGATGTAGATGGGAAGGGGCAGCCAGGAGCGCACCACGGGAGAGAGCGCGCTCCGTTCGGGCGCGTCGGCGAGGAAGAGGGCACGCATGGCGGCAAGATGGGAGAGTGTTGCGTCGGCAGGTGCGTCGGTGACGGTCACAGAAGGAACGCCGTCTGCCACGGCGAGCCGCAAGCGCTCGGTCTTGGCATAGCCCTTGATCTCCACCACTGTCTCGCCGTCCAAGAGAGGCTCGTAGGTAGCCTTCAGCCGAAGGAGCAGAGAGAGCACCTTCTCGTAGTTGAGAATGTTAAAGCAAAGCTCCGGCTCGGTGCAGGAGGTTTCGGCGTAAGGGAAGATGGCTTCGGCCACGGCGCGGTCGTGGTAGGGGATCTTGTAGGAGAGATGCCAAAAGCGTTTCGATAGGAGAAAGAGCATATCGGGAACGTGCTTCGGATCTGCAATGCACTCCCAAACGTCGGAGCCCTTCACGATCACCCAGCCCACCAGGGTATCGCCCTCAAAAAAGCCGATGGGCTCGGACTGCCAGGAGATCAGGATGTCGTAGAGCATCTCCTGGGGACGGGTGCAATGGAAGGGGCGGGCGTGCCAAATAGCGGACAGCTGAGAGAGCGCCTCGGCATCTTCTCTGCAGAGAGTGCGCATGGTGAGCTGGGGCTGATAATCATCCGGCAGAACGTAGGAGATCGTCTTTGCCGTCACCTCGTAGCCGCGGGCGGTGCCGCATTTGACGTAGCCGAAGTGATTGTAGCGGTGCCGTCTGCCCGACAGCACTGAGAAGGCACAGCCCTCTGCGATCATCTCCTCCAGTGCGGCGTACATACACTCCTTCATATAGCCCTTGGAGCGGTCGCGGGGGTGAACCGCCATGTTGCCGATGCCGCGAACCGGGAGCTTTTCGCCCAAAATAGAGTATTCGATGGGGAACGATCCCACGCAAGCCGCCAAACGGTCGCCCTCTTTGACGAAAAAGGTGTCCTTTGCGCTGTCCGTGCCCTCCTTGAAGAGCTTGGGCAACAGCTTCAGAAAGGAGCGATCCGCTCCGTTAAAGCCGAAGACGTAATTTGCGAAGTCAATGTAATCCTCGCGGTCGATATTGCCTTTGAAAACCATATGTATATCCTCCGAGCTGCCGACGAACGCCCAATTGTCGGTTCGTCGGCATAAAATGTTTGAATTTCAGCAGGATGCAGACTCTTTTTTGCGCATTTTCCGCTTTTTGCGGGCGTGACAGGCGCATACGCAGGGGATCATCGCCAGCAGGGCGACCGCGCCGATCACGCAGAGGGGGATGGTGACGTTGCCTTCCTTGCACAGCGTGCCGCCCAAAGGGGTTTTGTCCTTAGCGCTTTTCTGTACGGTAGCGCGCATCTGATACTGCCAGCGCAGAGCGGGAGTCTGTTCCCAGCAAAATTTGCATAGCTTGTCCATTCGGGGTTCATCCTTTCGGTAACTCGCCCCTCGTCGAGCCGCGACAGAGGGGCTCGATAATTATAGTATATCAAACCCGATGCCTTTATGCAAGAGACTTGACAAAAAAATCTGTTTCTGTTACAATAAATTAGCATAGAAATCTACCGAAAGGAGACGATTGCGTGGTTACTTTACAAAGCGAGATCACCGTCCTGCCGGGCGTGGGAAGCGTGCGGGCAAAAGCACTGTCCATGCTGGACATCTATACCGTGGAGGATCTGCTCCTGCATTTTCCCCGCGCCTATCAGAATCGCGGCGATACGCAGACCATTATGGAAGCCGCCCGAAGCGGGGAAAAGTGTGCCATGATCCTGACCGTGGGCAGCGAGCCCCGGTCGGTACAGCTGAAAAACCGCAAAACGCTGACCACCTTCACCCTCTTCGACGACACGGGCAAGATCACCTCGCTTTGGTTTAATCAGACCTTTATTCGTCAGGTGTTCCATATCGGTTCCACCTTTCGCTTTTGGGGGAAGGTAACGCGCGGCAATCGGGGCTGGGAGATCTCCTCCCCCGAATTTGAGCCGGTGAACCGACTTCGTCCGCTCCCCGATCTGTTCCCGATCTATCCGCTGACTGCAGGGATCAATCAGAAATTCCTACAGAATTTGGTAGCCCTTGCGCTCTCCTCGTTGGATGCGCCGCCCGAGGAGATCATCCCCGAGCGGATCCGCGAAAAGCAGGGACTTTGCTCCCGCGCTGAGGCGTTTGCGAAAATTCACCGTCCCGACAGCTTTGCCGAGCTTGCCGAGGCGCGCAACTATTTCATTTTTGAAGAACTATACGAATTTGCCCTGGGCATCGCAGGTGCAAAGCGGGAGCGCCGCCGTTTGGTGGCGCCGAGGTTTATTGCAACTGCCCAAATGCGGGAGAAATTCCGAAAAAATCTCCCCTTCACCCTCACGTCGGGGCAGGAGGAGGCTATCGCTGACGTGGAGCGCGATCTGGCGTCGGGACTTGCCATGCGACGGCTCATCTCGGGTGACGTGGGAAGCGGTAAGACGGTCTGCGCCGCCGCCGCAGTGTATATTGCCGCCGAAAACGGCTATCGTTCGGCTCTGATGGCGCCCACCGAAATTCTTGCAAGGCAGCACTATGCTGATTTAACCAAGCTTTTCCGGCCGCTGGGCATCCGCGTGGGACTGCTGGTGGGCTCGCTCACCGCCGCCGCCAAACGGAAGGTGAAAGCGGAGGCTGTCGCAGGAGCGATTGATCTGCTCGTCGGCACCCACGCGCTTCTTTCGGAAGGCGTAGAGCTGCCGAGGTGCGGGTTGATCATCACCGACGAGCAACACCGCTTCGGTATTGCTCAGCGAAACGCGCTTGCGGGAATCACCGACGGTGTAGTGCACAATCTCGTGATGAGCGCCACCCCCATTCCCCGCACGCTGGCGCTGGTATTGTACGGCGATCTGGACGTTTCCTCTATCCGCACGATGCCTCCGGGACGGAAAAAGGTCTCGACCTTCTTAGTGGACGACACCTACCGCACCCGTATGGAAGGATTCATCGAAAAGCAGGCGGCTGAGGGACATCAGACCTATATCGTCTGCCCTGCCATCGAGGCGCGGGACGAGGAGGACGAGGGTGCGCTGGTGGGCATCGACGGTCATAAGATGGACAGGTCGCCGCTCCACAATGCTGTGGAGTACGCCGAAAGCCTCGCTGCCCGCCACCCGAATCTGAAGATCGGCGTCCTCCACGGCAAGATGAAGGGCGCGGACAAGGACAAGATCATGGCACGCTACGTCTCGGGTGAGGTACAGGTGCTGGTCTCCACCACCGTCATCGAGGTGGGCATCAACGTCCCCGCCTCCACGCTGATGATCGTGGAGAATGCAGAGCGATTCGGTCTCTCCCAGCTTCATCAGCTTCGCGGTCGCGTAGGGCGCGGAGACGCGAAGTCTTGGTGCATTCTCGTCAGCGACACCGAGAACGAGGATGCAAAGGCGCGGCTGAACGCCCTCTGCGATACCGCCGACGGCTACGAAATTGCCGAATTTGACCTGAAGCAGCGCGGTCCCGGCGACTTCTTCCCCTCTGTGGGAGAGGGCGCACCCTCGGGGCGCCAGCACGGACAGCTCCGCTTCAGGCTGGCATCGCTCTGTGACGATATGAATCTTCTCCAAGCCGCCTTCGCCGCAGCGGAGGAGACGCTGGGGGGGGAGTGCTGAACTCGTTGTTCTGGTCGTAGGGCGGGGGCTTGCTCCCGCCGCTTTGTGGACGATGGCACACTTGTAGGGGCAGGCGTTCTCGACCATCTGTCTAAAATTATGTTGCCAAAATCGTTAGACGGCGGTAGCAAGCCCCCCGCCCTACGGAGCGAAATTAACTCCCGATCCCCCTTCGCAACTGTCGGTTGCGGAATTTCAAAGGCGAATTGGTGGAAAAATCCACTTACTTGCGGTAGAATAAAGGCACCAAATCAAATTCGGAGGATCATTTATGAACATTGGATCAACCATTTACAAACTCCGCACCGCAAAGAATCTGTCCCAAGAGGAGCTTGCCGAACGGTTGGACGTCTCCCGCCAATCGGTGTCCAAGTGGGAGACCGATGCCTCGGTGCCCGACCTGGATAAGCTAATCAAGCTGAGCGAAATTTTCGGTGTCACGCTGGACGAACTGGTGGGGCGGGAAGTGCCGAAGGAAGAAACGGTGGAAGCACCCACGCCTCCACCGCAGGTGATCGTGCAACAGGTGCCTGCAAAAGAATCGTTTTTTACGTTCAATAAGGTTTTGGGTAGCATCTTACTGCTTGCTTCTGTATTGTCAGCTGTGCTGGGTGGCAAATTACGTAGTTTTGTATTGATGGGTTTTCCGTTGTATATCGGTGGATCGTATCTTTTAACGGAAATGCAAAATCAATGGTTGCGGTATTCGTTTTGGATTTATCTTGAGAAGATGTGTGAGATTCAACTGTTGATTCAATTATGGAGCAAAACCGAATCTCCAACATGGAAGATGGCATTACTCCCGATTATTTTCGTTGTTTTTGTTGCGACTTCTATTATTTGGGTGCGGTTTTACCAAAAACGTGTGCTACAAGCAACGATAGCAGCAAAATACGATAGGATAATTTTCGTGGTGTTAGGTTGGCTGGTGCATCTGGTGTGCATTGTGCTATATGTTCTCAATATTGCAGAGGTGATTCGGTTCGGCGGTGAATATTCTTGGTTGCTTATTTGCCTTAATTCTTGTTTGGCAATGGTTTACTATACTACTGCTTATCTCGTGCATCGCAAGAAAACTCAATAATCCCTTTGGCTCGGCAAGTATTTGCCGAGCCTTTTTATAAAGTTTTTGAAGGGTTTTAGGGGAACTTTTTTCAAAAAGTTCCCCTAAGAAATCCACGCAGCTTCCACTGCACCGTCCCGTCGGGCAGGATATGCGCCTGCACACCTGCTTTCCTTGCAAAGATCAGCCCGTGGAGGCGGGCGGAGTAGACCTCCTCCGCTCCTGCGATGAGGCGGCAGGCGATCTCGCAGGGGAGGGCGGCATAGTAGCGGTGCGGGGAGTGGGGCGGAAGATTCGGGAGAATCGTCTCCGCCCGCACCCGACGGGCAGCAGGAATGTGGGGCGTCATTACACTCACAAAGACGCCGCCGAATCGCTTGGCAAGTACGGCGCAGATCGCCTCGTCTTCCCGCGACATTGCCATGAAAACGAGGCGCAAGCCTCGCTTTTTTATGGATCGCACGATGGGAGCCACCGTTTTCCCTCTCACGCCCGCCTTGGGGCAGATCACGGCGTAAGGATGGCGCGGCTTTTCGCCTTTGAAGACGCTCTTTCCCAAGGGGAGAAGCGCGCAGTCGGGGAGATAGAATCTCGGAACGCTCGGCGCAAGTGCTTTTGCTCGGCAAAGGCTGTCGCCGTCCCGTAGAAAAAACGCCCGCGCCGTGGGGAGGATCGCCTTGGCTATCCGCGTTGCAACCCCGTTTAGCGGGTCGATCCCGCCCAGCAGTACCCACGGTTTGCCCATGATTGCCGCCGTCGTCGCCAACGAAAGATAATACACCGCCGACCGCACGGAGGTCTGGGTTTGCAGGAGCGTTCCGCCGCCCAGGATGAGGAGATCGCACTCCCCGATCGCCTTCGGTGCGGCGCGGCGATGGCGCGCGGGAACACGGTGGAGCGACTCGCTCTCGGCAGGAGAGAGCGAGAGCAAGGTTACCGCATCGCCTCTTTTGCGAATGGAGGCGATCAGCCGGTCACAGATCGCCTCGTCGCCGCAGTTTCCTCCGCCGATGTAGCCGCAAATGAGAATCTTCACCTTTATCGCCTCGCCTCTTGACAATTTTCGTGGGGGATGCTATACTACCCGTTGATTTGTACTTTGTAATTATTGTAACTCCATCAGAAAGGAATATGCAATGAAAATCCAACTGTCGGATCATTTTACCTATCGCAGGCTGATCCGTTTCGTTCTTCCCTCTATCGTGATGATGATCTTCACCTCCGTTTACGGCGTGGTGGACGGACTATTCGTATCCAATTTCGTGGGTAAAACCTCGTTTGCCGCCGTCAATTTCATTATGCCCGTGATCATGGCGCTGGGCGGCGTGGGATTTATGATCGGTACCGGCGGTTCCGCTATCGTGGGACAGTTGTTGGGAGAAGGGCGCACCGAAAAAGCACGCCGCACCTTCTCGCTGATGATCTATGCTACCGTTACGCTGGGCGTATTGCTGACACTGATCGGCCTATTGATCCTGCGTCCTGTGGCAGTCTTGCTGGGCGCGGAGGGGAAGATGCTGTCCGAATGCGTTGCCTACGGGCGTATTTTGCTGATCGGAACGGCCGCCTTTATGCTCCAAAACGTCTTCCAAAGCTTTCTCGTTACTGCGGAGCGTCCCGAGCTGGGGCTTTGGTTTACCGTTGCCGCCAGTCTGACCAACATATTGCTGGACGGACTCTTTGTGGGCGTCCTTCCCTGGGGCGTGCAGGGCGCGGCGCTGGCGACTATCCTCAGCTATTTCGTAGGCGGCGTGGTTCCGCTGCTCTACTTTGTCGTTTCGAAGCGCGGAAATTTGTATCTGACCTCCTGCAAGATCGATTGGCGCGCCCTCGGAAAAGCCTTTACCAACGGTTCCTCGGAACTGCTGACCAATCTGTCTATGTCGCTGGTCAACATCCTTTACAATTTTCAGCTGCTCCGACTGGCGGGCGAGGATGGCGTTTCGGCGTACGGCGTCATCATGTACGTTAATTTCATCTTTGTTTCTTTCTTCATCGGCTACTCCGTAGGCACCGCCCCCGTCGTCAGCTATCATTACGGCGCGGGACACTCGGATGAACTTAAAAATCTACGGAAAAAGAGCCTTCGGCTGATCACGGGATTCGGCGTAGTTATGCTGATCGCGTCCGAGGCACTGGCATGGCTCTTAACAAAGCTGTTCGTAGGCTACGATGCCGCGCTCTTTGATCTGACCCTGCGGGGCTTTATGCTCTATTCCCTGTCTTTTGCAGTTTGCGGATTCAATATTTTCGGATCGTCCTTCTTTACTGCACTGGGCAACGGCGGCGTTTCGGCGGCGATCTCTTTTTTGCGGACGCTGGTCTTTCAGCTTGCCGTCCTGCTACTGCTCCCGATCTGGCTGGGAACAGACGGTATCTGGCTTGCTATCGTAGCGTCTGAATGCCTTGCGCTTGCAGTGACGGTGTTCTTTCTCGTTACCAAGCGCAAACGCTACGGCTATTGAACAAAAAACTCGCAAGCGAAGTGCTTGCGAGTTTTTTATAGAAATCATTTACTCTTCTTCCGGGTCTGCGCGACCGTCGTCGATGGGAGCGTCCGCTTCGGGACTCGATCCCTCGTCTACGATCACGATCTTTCCGTTTTCAAAATAGCCGGTGTAGCTTTTCCGTTCTTCGTTTTCCGACCAGGTGTAGGTGCCCATGCCGGTGATGGCGTTCTTGTAAAACTCCCCCTCGTAGACGTCGCCGTTTGCCCATTTGTAAACGCCGCTGCCCGTGCGGGTGTCGTTGACGAAGGTTCCCTGATAATATGCACCGTCGGCAAAGTACATCGAGCCTTGACCGTCCTTGGCGTCTGCGGCGTACTGCCCGATGTAGCGGGAGCCGTCTGCCCAGGTGTAGGTTCCTTCGCCGTCCCGCATATCGTCTACATACTCGCCTTCGTATGAGTCGTAGGTTCCGTCGGACAGGGGCGCCCAGGTGTAGAGTCCCTTGCCGTTCTTCTTACCGTCCGAGAAATCGCCTACGTATTTGTCTCCGGAAAGATAGGTGTAGGTTCCCTTGCCTTCCATAGCGTCGAAAACGAATTCGCCTTCGTAGACGTCGCCGCCGGTGTAGGTCATCTTGCCTTCTCCGTGACGGAGAAAGTAGACGGTCTCGCCTTCGTAAACGTCGCCGTTGGAATAGGTCAGAGTGAGCTGCCAGGTTTCAAGCTCGTGGGTGCCGTCCGCTTTTTTACCGGCGGAGACTTTAGCGGTGGTGCCGTCGGAATAGTAGACGGTTCCGCTGATCGGAACACCGTCTTGGACTTCGCCCAAAAACTTGATGTCGCCGTGCCCGGAAGTGGGATAGGTCTGATAGCGCAGACCTGATGAGAGCAAAACTCCTGCAAGGACAGCCACAGCTACCAATGCGGTGATGAGGATGCCTGCGATGTACAAACGTGCATTAAATCGTTTTTTGGATATACGGGCCATGAAGACCTCCCGTTTTAATATAAATGAATACTGTCCAGAATGTCGGGGAGCCAGATGCAGGCTACGACCGCCAATGCAAACAAAACGACGGCAGAAATGATCAGCGCGAAAATATCGGAGCCCTTGTCATCGTACCGAAGCTCTGCCTGAATGCGCCGCTCCTCGGGAATGTAGAACTTTCCAAGATTCAGATCCAGCACCTTTTCGCGGGCACAGTAGAGATGTCCGTCCTCGCCGGTGCGATAGTTGTCATCGACCTCCCACACCATCTTGCGCAGAGCACTGTGTTTTTGCAATTCCCGACGAACGAGTACTTGCTTTTCATACCCCAGCTCCTCCAGCGTCATGGCGTTGTCAGCAGAGAGTGCCCCTTTGCTGACCAGCAGGCGAACGAATTTGCCCATTACCTTTTTCTGATAGTAATACAGAACCGTTGCCAGCATAAAGCCGATATAGATCGACCAAATGATCATATTCAGACCGTCAAAGTTAAAAATCTCTTCAATAAATCCATCGTTCATGGAGAAACTCCTTTGTCAATAGGTTGCACTTTAATTGTATCACGGATTTAGGTGCAACTTATGAAATAAGTGTGAAATTTTTGCAAACGAGCGGATTTTTTTGCGATTTGCACAGTCTGAGGAGAAATTTTCAAGGAGTCAAAGAGGGGCTTTTTTGATCTTGGCAAAGGCGCGAGGGTATGTGGCGGGAGTGGGTCGAACCTTTTCGATCTCCAAAATCACCCGTCCGCCTGCTTCTCCGAGTGTAAACGACTTTTGAGAGACCAGCTTGCCGCCCAGCTTAGTGATGGCGTGCTCCGCTTCCGCCAGCTCCACCTCTCCGTCTGCACCCTTCAGCGCCACGAACCGTCCGCCCGCTTTCACGAAGGGCAGACACAGTTCGCAGAGCATCGGCAGACGCGCTACGGCGCGGGAGACCACCAGATCGTACCGTTCTCGGTACTCGGGCGTCAGCGCAACCTCCTCCGCGCGGGCGGGGAGAGTGGTGATCGGAAGGGAGAGCAGATCTGCCATCTGTGCCACGAAGGTTAGCTTTTTCGCGGTGGAATCCAGCGCGGTAAAGCGGCAGTCGGGACGGACGATGGCAAGAGGGAGAGTGGGAAATCCGCCTCCGCATCCCACGTCGAGGACGTTCAGCGAACGCTCGCCGATGTAGGGAGCGGCGGTGATTGAATCGGCAAAATGGCGCAGGATCACACCCGCCTCGTCGGTGATGGCGGTGAGGTTGGTGTGGCTGTTGAAGGCTACGAGGCTCTGGTAAAGTACCTCAAATTTTGATGCCGCCTCGTCGGTAGCGTAGGAATCAAGCCCCAACGCGGTCAGCGTATTCACATAGGTGTCGGAAAAGGTCATAAAATCACCGAAATTATCAGTATTTTTCTTGCCGCGTAAGTATTTGCGCGGCTTTATAAAAGTTTCTTGACCGGAGTCTCGAATTGGCTTAGAACCAACGCGCCATCAGTATTTGTGGCGTTTTTATAGAAGTTTTGGGAGG